>NZ_JBWJVK010000008.1:0-127318 GCF_056428945.1 Flavobacterium sp. GNP010
GAACCGCTCTTACATGGATGAAAACCATGCGTCCTAACCGATAGACGAACGGGCCCTGCTTCTCTAATGCGGATGCAAAAATACAACTATTTTTGAAACGTACAATAGGACATGCAAAAAAAATATTTTTTTTTTAATACGCCTTTGCAAACAACACTCGCCCAACTGATTTTTCTCCAGTAAACACGCAACTTCCAGCCTCTTCAGCTCTATCTAAAGGTATGCATCTAATGGTCGCTTTCGTTAGGTCTTTGATCTTTTCTTCTGTAGCTGCAGTTCCATCCCAATGGGCTGATACAAAACCACCTTTAGTTTCTAAAACTTGTTTAAACTGATCAAAACTATTTACTTCCGTAATATGCGTATTTCTGTAATCCAATGCTTTTTCAAACAATTCCTTTTGAATCTGCTCTAATAAATCACTCACATATGATGTAATACTATCTTTAGCTACTACTTCTTTGGTCAATGTATCCCTTCTTGCAACCTCAAAAGTTCCATTTTCTAAATCTTTTGGTCCTACAGCAATCCTCACAGGAACTCCTTTCAGCTCCCATTCTGCAAATTTGAAACCTGGTTTTTGAGTAGTTCTGTTATCAAATTTTACAGAGATATTTAATTTCCGTAAAGTAGCAATCAAACTATTTACCTCAGTAGATATAGATTCTAACTGCTCATCCGTTTTATATATAGGAACGATCACCACTTGTATTGGCGCTAAGCTCGGAGGAAGCACCAAACCTTGATCATCTGAATGTGTCATAACCAATGCTCCCATCAAACGAGTCGAAACCCCCCAAGAAGTCCCCCATACATATTCCTGCTTCCCTTCGGCATTGGCGAATTTCACATCAAAAGCTTTTGCAAAATTCTGACCTAAAAAGTGTGACGTACCAGCTTGTAGCGCTTTACCATCTTGCATTAAAGCTTCGATACAATACGTTTCTTCAGCCCCTGCAAAGCGTTCGGTTTCTGTTTTTATCCCTTTTATTACTGGAATTGCCATGAAATTTTCAGCGAAATCTGCATACACATTCATCATTTTTTCTGACTCTTCCACAGCCTCTGCTTTTGTGGCATGAGCAGTATGCCCTTCTTGCCATAAAAATTCTGCAGTTCTTAAAAACAATCTCGTTCTCATTTCCCAACGCACTACATTTGCCCATTGATTAATTAACAAAGGCAAATCCCTGTAAGATTGCACCCAACCCTTATATGTAGACCAAATAATAGCCTCACTAGTAGGACGAACAATTAATTCTTCTTCCAGTTTTGCATTAGGATCCACCATTAACTTTCCGGGTTTATCTGGATCATTTTTTAATCTATAGTGTGTTACAATGGCACATTCTTTTGCAAATCCTTCCGCATTTTTCTCCTCAGCTTCAAACATACTTTTAGGAACAAATAGCGGAAAGTAAGCATTTTGATGCCCCGTCTCTTTAAACATTCGATCCAATTCCCCTTGCATTTTTTCCCAAATAGCATATCCGTAAGGTTTGATAACCATACAACCTCTCACTCCTGAATTTTCGGCTAAATCAGCTTTCACAACCAATTCGTTATACCATTTTGAATAATCTTCTGCTCGTGTAGTTAAGTTCTTACTCATATTGAATGTTTTGGCACAAATTTTGCATTAATATTTTTAAATAAATAGTTCAGCAAAACTAAGTATTTTTGTAATGTGCAACAATAAAAACTCCATATATATGAAAACTAGTACTCTTCCCTTACGAAACCCAATAAGCTATTACTTTATTGGTGTTTTGAGCATTCTGTTGACATCTTGTGGTTCTTACCAAAACAGCTCTTACTATGATTCTGATGGAATATATGGTAGCACTCCCAGAAGCGCCGTTCAAGAAGAAACACAAAGCGCTCCTAAGAACCAATATAAAGACTATTTTGGATCTTTACAGAATAACAATCAATCAGTAGAAATTTTTACAGACGTTGACAACTATGGCAATTACAACGTCGAAAACGACTCTTTACAAGACAACAATAATTATCCTGGCTGGGGAAGCAACCCACAAAGCGTAAGCATCAATGTTTATGACAATAATTGGGGCATGAACAATTGGTACGGTAACAATTGGGGATGGAATGGTGGTTATGGCTATGGCTTCAACAATTGGTACGGAAACAATTGGGGTTGGAATGGCGGTTTTGGATGGAACAATTGGTACGGAAATAATTGGGGCTGGAACAACTGGGGTTGGAATGGCGATTTTGGATGGAATAACTGGTATGGCAACAATTGGGGCTGGAACAATTGGGGATATTCAAATAATAACTACAACAGAAACTATGCTTATAACTCCGGCAGAAGAGGCTCTGCTTATGCAAACAATAACACTGTAGATCGTACTACTTCAAATTATTCTAGAGGTCAAAGAAATTACTCCACTGGACGAACTGTAGATTCTAATTATAGAGGCTCCAATACTAATTTTGGTAGAGGTTCAGCTACTCGAATGAACAGAACGAGCCCGAATTTCTCTAGAAATCAAGGTCAATCACAAAATAATTCTAATAACAATCCTACTAGAAGAGGAAGTTATAACACCACACGAAACGAGAGCAATAGGTCTGAGAGATCTTATACCCCGAGCACCAGGAATGATAATAATTCTAGATCCTATAGTCCTAGTTCCAATAGCAGATCAAGCAGCTCTGGCAATTATGGTGGTGGCGGAAGATCATCTGGCGGTGGCGGAAGAGGCGGAAGAGGATAAAGAACCCGTCTTAACTTTCAATTTTGATATTAAATTAAAACCAACCAATTAAATATGAAAAAATATATATTCCTACTCGCTTTAGGGCTATCCATAAACAATGCCAGATCACAAGACATCTCTGATGCTATGCGTTACGCACAGGACAATTTAACTGGCACAGCTCGATATAGGTCTATGAGTGGTGCTTTTGGTGCACTGGGCGGCGACCTTTCCTCTTTAAATGTTAATCCAGCAGGTTCTGCGGTGTTTTCTAATAACCAAATGGGATTGACGTTGAGTAATTATAACGTAAAAAACAATTCGAACTACTTTGGTACCTCAACTAAAGACGCCTCTAACTCATCTGATTTAAATCAAGCAGGGGCAGTTTTTGTTTTCAACAATAATAATGCTAACAGCAATTGGAAAAAAGTTTCATTTGGAATCAACTACGAAAATGCCAATAATTTTGATAACAGTCAATTTTCTGCTGGAACCAATACAAACAATTCTATAGATCAATATTTTTTGAGTTATGCAAATACTGGAAATAATGGAGCGCCCGTTCCGCAACAGTTTGTAAATAGAGAAATAGGTGAATCAAATACTGATTTATATTCATTTTTAGGAACTAACTTACCTAACAGCCAATTTCGCCAATTAAGCGGTTTTGCTGCACAACAAGCAATGATTGCGTTTTATAATCAAGGATTTATAATTGATGCTACTGATATAAATGACCCAAACAGTCCATACATATCAAATGTGCCTGCCGGAGCCGATTATTACCAAGAAAATAGTGTAACTAGCACTGGATATAATGGCAAATTATCATTCAACGCAGCTACATCATACAAGGATAAAATATACTTAGGAATCAACTTAAATTCCCATTTTACGGATTACATTCGATCTTCTCGATTTTATGAAGACAATAACGCACCACTTACCAATGATTTTAGTGTTTTAAGAGTACAGTTTGATAATGATTTGAACACCTACGGAACCGGTTTTTCGTTTCAATTAGGCGCTATTGCAAAGTTAACGAATGAAGTGCGCGTAGGAATAGCCTACGAATCCTCAACTTGGTATACCTTGACAGATAAACTATCACAGAGACTTGTTGCAGTAAGTGCCAATACTAGCGAAGAACTCGAGCCTGATGTGGTAGATCCACAGTTTATAAATGTTTATGAACCGTACAAATTGCAAACACCAAGCAAACTGACTGGAAGTTTTGCCTATGTTTTTGGAAAATCAGGGCTCATAAGTGTCGATTACGCAATGAAAGATTACCGAAATACTAAATTTAAACCCGAAAACGATTCCTATTTTAGTGCTCTAAACAGCAATATGAATTCTATTTTGGATACTACTGGAGAACTACGAATTGGTGCCGAATATAAAATTGACGCATTAAGCTTACGAGGTGGATACCGATACGAGCAAAGCCCTTATAAAAACAAAACAACAATAGGAGACTTAACTGGATATTCGGCAGGTTTAGGGTATAATTTTGGTTCAACCAAAGTAGATTTATCGTATTCGTATGCCAAAAGAAATTCGCAACAAGGATTTTTTAGTCAAGGATTTACGGATGGCGCCAGCATTGATGGTATAAACAACACGGTTTCAGTAACGTTATTATTTGAATTGTAAACGCATTATGAATTAAAATAGTGATCCGTCTCGTTATGCAAACAAGACGGATTTTTTTTAGCCCTGATGGTCCTGAAGCATTGGGAGAAATCCTCCCGTTTTTTTCGAGAAATTGCTTCACCTAGCACTCATTTTCATAGGAGTTGAGTGAATTTTGTTTGCAACGCACAGCAGGAAATAGCTCCTAATAATCTGAAAAGGGTTTGAAAAAAGTTCAGATTGAATAAAAAATTGTAATTTTGCAAAATTCCCAAATTATCGGGATTATACCGCTATGAGAACGAAGTCTTTAAAAAAGAATAAAATAAATGTGATCACTCTTGGGTGTTCAAAAAATGTATATGACAGTGAAGTGCTAATGGGTCAACTTCGCGCCAGCGGAAAAGACGTTACACACGAAGCACCTGAGGCTGAAGAGGGAAATATTATTGTAATAAATACGTGTGGCTTTATTGATAACGCTAAAGCGGAATCCGTAAATATGATTCTGGAATATGCCGATAAAAAAGAAAGAGGATTGGTAGATAAAGTATTTGTTACCGGATGCTTATCTGAACGATACCGTCCTGATTTAGAAAAAGAAATACCTAATGTAGATCAGTTTTTTGGTACAACAGAATTACCACAACTATTGAAAGCTTTGGGCGCTGATTACAAGCACGAATTATTAGGTGAGCGTCTAACGACTACGCCCAAAAATTATGCTTACTTAAAGATTTCTGAAGGGTGTGATAGACCTTGTAGTTTTTGTGCCATTCCGCTTATGCGAGGAAAAAACGTTTCACAAACCATCGAAAAATTGGTAAAAGAATCGGAAGGTTTGGCTAAAAATGGAGTGAAAGAATTAATTTTAATTGCCCAAGATTTAACCTATTACGGATTAGATATTTACAAGAAAAGAGCCCTAGGAGAATTACTAGAAGCACTTGTAAAAGTTGAAGGAATCGAATGGATTCGTTTGCATTACGCCTTCCCTACTGGTTTTCCAATGGATGTGTTAGAAATTATGAAGCGCGAGCCTAAAATATGCAATTATTTAGATATTCCGCTGCAACACATTTCAGATTCTATTTTAAAATCCATGCGACGAGGAACTACACAAGCAAAAACAACAAAATTACTTAAAGAATTCCGTGCAGCTGTTCCTGGCATGGCTATTCGAACTACTTTAATAGTAGGATATCCTGGAGAAACTCAGGAAGATTTCAACATCTTGAAAGATTTTGTTCAAGAAATGAAATTTGACCGAATGGGCTGTTTTGCCTATTCTCACGAAGAAAATACACATGCCTACTTATTGGAAGATGATGTCCCTGACACGGTAAAACAAGACCGTGCAAACGAAATTATGGAATTACAATCACAGATATCCTGGGATTTAAACCAAGAAAAAGTAGGACAAACATTTAAATGCATTATTGACAGAAAAGAAGGCGCTCATTTTGTGGGACGTACAGAATTTGATAGTCCCGATGTTGACAATGAAGTCTTGATTGATGCTTCAAAACATTACGTAAAAACGGGTGAATTTGTAATGATCAAAATTATTGAAGCAACAGAATTTGATTTGTACGGAGAACCAGTATAATTTTTCTAATTGATTTTAATTCTTACCACAATATGAAGATGCAATCCTTTAATTCTTACCTACTAATAGGCTTTATTGTTTTTTTTGCTAATACATCTTTTGCACAATTTGGAAATGGTGGGTATGGAAACGGCTATGGTAATGGCTACGGTGGTAATGGTAGAATGAACAACACAATGGATCAAACCAGAACGCCTCAAAAACCGAAAGAAGTTCCTGTTGAAGTAACAGTCGGAAAGATCATGGAAAGACTAAAACCAGACCTTACTCTTGATGAACTTCAAGTTATTGCCATTTCGAATATTTTAATGGAGAGTATCAGAACCCAAGGAATGTTAATGAAAGCTGAAGTAAGCGAAGAGGATAAAATAAAAAACCTGACTGCGCTCTCAGAAACAACCGATAGAAAAGTAACAGAATTATTAAACAAAGAACAAAAAGAGAAATTTATTGCTTTAAATGAAGAAGCCAAAAATCCTAAAAAATCGAAATCAAAAAAAAAATCTAATTAATCGATTCCACTCTGTTGCAAAAGTATAAGCTCGTATGAAAAAAATAGTCTCTTTCCTTTTAATAACTGTTATAGCTTTGTCTTGCGCTACGAATCCTTACAAAAAAAGTGAGAAAATTTACGATTCAAAGCTCAAATCATTAAAGCAAACAATTTCGAATAAAAATTCTCAGCCTTTACCAATTATACCGCACTTAGAGATAAATATCGACACTTTATACACTAAACAACTGCATACGTACAAGGACACTCTTTTTAAGATGGGCCCTACTCCTTTACAAAACGGAATCAATACCGAGTGGATAGGAACTGTGAATTTTAATTTAAGAAAGCCCAATTTTATCATTATTCATCATACGGCTCAAGACTCTTTGCAGCAAACATTAAAAACGTTTACTAAAATAGAATCACAGGTTAGTTCACATTACTTAATTTCTGATGATGGTAAAGTAGTTCAAATGTTGAACGACTATTTACGAGCCTGGCATGCAGGTGCTGGAACTTGGGGGAAAAACACAGATATTAACTCTACATCTATTGGTATAGAATTAGACAATAATGGTACAGAAGTTTTCTCTGAATTACAGATCAACAGCTTATTAGCACTTTTGACAAAGCTAAAGAAAGATTATAATATCCCCGCTCAAAACATTATCGGTCATGCTGATATTGCACCTACACGAAAGAAAGATCCAAGTCAATTGTTTCCCTGGAAAATATTAGCCGAAAATGGTTTTGGTATCTGGTACGATGAGTTTTTAGAAACTGCTCCAACTGATTTTAATGTTGAACAAGGATTGCGTATTATAGGATATGACACCAAAAACTTACCAGCAGCAATAACCGCTTTTAAACTGCATTATATTCAAACAGAAGTCAATGCAATTTTAGATGAAAAAACAATAAACACTATTTATTCTATTTATAAAAAACAATAAGCAGATATATAGATTGCTAATACCAATAAAAATGGTTTTTTGATTCTTTCAAAAAACCATTTTTATTTTATACAACTTCAATTTTGAATGACAACTCAAACTAATGTATTACTGAAAGTCAAAACACAAAAAAACTGCCAAAATTTATAAAGCATTTTGGCAGTCAAAAAAAAATAGTTGAGAAATTAAAAAGTATAGGTTGTTGCCAGTAAAGCATACGCTGTTGAACCTTTTGAAGCTGCAGCACTGTTTGTAAAAATATCCTCCGAAGCAGTATCTAAGCGGAATTCCGGGATAATAGTCAAGTTCCCTACTTTATAATTTAATGATAAAGTATTGCCAACCACACTTGTCCCAGCTAGTAGTCCAAAACCAGCCGTAGCATCTTTAGCATCGAAATACTCCAGTCTGTAGGCTAAACTCAACGTTTCTTTTAATGCAAAGTTTGCATACCCAACCAAAGCAAACCATTCGCCATCTAGTGTGCTATCAAAATCATTTTTAGTCATTGCATAGGTACCGTTGAATCCTAGTGAAAAAGAATCACTTACTTTTTTTGACCCTACAAAATCAAATTGAGTTTTGTTTTCGTTAGAAACAGGATTACTGCTTCCTGAAGTAACATTAAAATACGCACTTCCCTTATCTCCCAAATACCCTAACTGACCAATAAACGCTTTTTGGGTGGAACCTGCTTCAAGTGTTGTCTTAAAATCTGTTGGGTTGGTTACTCCAGCCATAAAGCTGAATTTACCAGAAGTATATTGCGCTTTTACTCCTGTATTAAAAAATGGACCATAAGTAAAGGCATACGACATGCTGTAATTTTTATTATCTACTGCATCAACCAGCTCATATCCGAGATGAGTGCTAAAGCTTCCTGCAATCACTTTCAATGCATCTGAAAACTCGTAAGTGAAATTTAATTGTTTAATCATAAAAGTTGATGCGTCATCATTGTATGTAAATTGGGCAGCTCTGTTTCCAAATCCTAAATCAACAAAAACAGAGGCTTTATCCATTTTATGTGAAGCTTCAATAGACGCCATTCCTAATTCAAATGAATTGTGAGAATTCGTAAAACTAGTAAGACTGTTGTCTATACCAGAAAAATCATATTTATAATACGCATCAGCAGATCCTGCAAATGTTGTTGATGCCGATGCTGGAGCGCTTTGAGCAAAGGTAAAAGATGTTGTTAGCACTAATACAATAAAGGATAGTTGGTTTTTCATGTTGGGTAGTTTTAGTTAGTAGTTTGCTTTGTTTGTTACTGTAGCATATTTTAAAAATCAAATTGAAATAGCTCAAATAAGGCATTTAAATACGCTTTTGAAAATTCATTTTTTTTAGATTTATAGAGCGAATTTATTAACTTTTATCTCATTTTAATTACTATTTTCTAGTTTTTTAACTTGATACACAAAGAATTATCAATACCAAAAAATCATCAAAAAATAATAGCTATTCTATATTTTAAAGAGATAATTTTGAAAATTAAATAATTAAAAAATTTAGATACACCCCCTATTTTTTTTAATTTATTAGAATTAATATTTAAAAAATGAGCCTTAACCGCATTTTTTAATAAAAAACAAAAACAAAACCCCATTAAAATAGGCCGTTATTGTAAATTTAATTTTAAATGATTTTTAATTTTTTCGCAAATAAATAATTCAAACTCAAAATTTTCATCAAGTTAATACACGATTTACAAAAAATTCAGCAAGCATATACATCAAAAATTTGAAGAAAAAAATCAAAAGGATATACCGCAATATCAAGTTATTATTTTGGTCTATTAATTCCTTTTTTTGTAATTTTATGTCAAGATTCAATTTGGACCAAAAATCTATTTTAGGCGTTTAAAAATTTTATTTAAAAAACAGAAGAAGTATTCTTTTAGTCGATTTATTATTATTCATAAGAGGTAGTATAAAAATTATATACCGTCACCAGAAAAGATTTTATCTCCATATTTGTAAATAGTTCTTGTAAAGATCCTAATTACAAATAAGAACTTATACAAACACAAATAGCTACAGATATGAAAATTTCAGTACTAACAGTCTTTATTTTATTCACCTCTTCATTGATTGCTCAAACGCATCAAATGATCAAACACAATGGTATAACAGTTGACATCAACTTAATTAAAATAGAAAATAATGTAGTGTATTATACTTTTCCCCAGAGTTTAGAAGAACAATCCATCAGTAAATATGCTGTGGCAAAATTGAATGAAAAGTCAAAAACCACTCCTTTCATTGTCTCTGAAAAAATTCAATTGAATGGAAAATCCGATTATAATAAAGTTATTGTTCTACAAAAACACCAAACTTTAGGATTGAAAGAGTCTGGAATAATTACTTCCTTTTATTTGGGAACAAAAGGAGAATCTCCGCTATCGTTTACTGAAAATGGTAAAAAGCGATTAAAACAAAATGCTGCCCAAAATGGAGCTCCGTTTATTGTTATTCTTTCTAATAAACCAAAGGATTTAAAAGCTGCGATCTATACCTATGAATAAGTATATAAAGTATCAATTTGTAGCTCGATAGGCTATAAAATAGAATTAAAGTCTATTTAAATCGAGAACGAATTTGTGTAAAACACAATTGCTATTCCCGATTCTTTGATTAAATAACTACGAAAATCTATTATTCAATAATTAATGATTTGGCATTCATAAATTCCTTAATCCCTATTGCACCAAGTTCTCTGCCATATCCTGATTTTTTTATTCCACCAAAAGGAACTCTAGAATCAGAGCGAACTAAGGAATTCACAAAAACACTTCCTGCTTCTATTTTTCTTGACAAGTGGTAAGCATGCTCACGATCCGTTGTCCATATTGAGGCGGCCAAACCATATCGGTGATTATTGGCAATAGCGATTGCTTGATTCTCGTCTTTGACCCTAATGACAGTTGCTAGCGGTCCAAAAGTTTCTTCCTGAAAAGCTATGGAATCTGAATCGAAACACTCGATTAATGTGGGTTGAAAATTGCAATTTTCTCGTGCTCCTCCTACTATTATCTTCGCGCCCTGTTGTATTGATTTTTGTAATTGATTTTCTAATTTTTCTGCTAAATCCAATCGAGCAAGAGGCCCCATAGTAGTCCCTTCCATCATTGGATCTCCTTGCTTGAGCAAATTAATTTTATTGGCAAACAGCGTTATAAATTCATCTGCTACTTCATCGACGACTATAAAACGCTTGGCACAAATACATGCTTGGCCAGCGTTGAGCATTCGCGATTGAGTGGCAACTGTTGCAGCCTTTTCAAGATTTGCATTATTTAAAATTATAAACGCATCAGAACCTCCTAATTCTAGAACTGTTTTTTTAATATGCTTCCCCGCCAATGAAGCCACTGCGGATCCTGCCATTTCACTTCCCGTTAAAGTAATGCCCTGAACTATATTTGACGCAATGACATTTTCTACCAGAGGAATATCTATTGTAATTTGTTGAAAAACACCTTCTGGAAAACCGGCTTCCAAAAAAGCATTTTCGATAGCTTTTGCACAACCAATAACGTTGGGTGCATGCTTCAAAAGAGTCACATTGCCCGACATAATTACTGGAGCCGCATACCGCAATACTTGCCAAAATGGATAATTCCAAGGCATTATTGCAAAAATAGCTCCCATTGGATCATAAACTGACATACTTTTAAAAGGCGTGTCATAGTGCTCATCTTTCAACATTATTTCCGCATTCTCCGCATAGAAATCACAGTTTGCAGCTGATTTTTCAACTTCAGAAATACTTTCAAACAGTACTTTTCCCATTTCATTTGTAATCAAAAAACCGAGCTCTTCTTTCTTTTTTCTAAGAATGTCAGCTAGTTTTTTCATCAGTAATGCTCTTTGTTCAAATGTAGTTTGCTTCCAGTTTTTGAAAGCTCGCTCAGACAACTGCAATTTTTTATTCAATTGGGACTCTGTTAGAACTTCATGTTCTTCTATTAAAAGTTGCGAATACGGATCTATTGATTTAAAAATCATGTGTTTGTAATTAAATTTTAAAAAATATCCTAGAAATAAAACTAAGGTACCGCCAAAAATCATCGAACTTTGGGCGATTAATGAAAAAACATAAAGAGAAATGAAGCAAATCTGATTTTGAAAAATTGGATAAAATAGCACAATTAAATAAAACAGTGCAATGCAAATTGTTTGTGTAAGTTAAATTTGCTGCATTTTATTTATAAATTTCAACAAAAACAGCATCCAATACCTCATATACTTTTTCCTTATCCAGTGGTTTTGTAATGCAATTTACAAAACCCATTTTCATGATTTTTTCTTTATCTTCAAATGAGGAATAGGCAGTTTGTGCGATGACGGGAAGTTCTGGCCTAAATACTTTAATCTTTTCGTAGGCTTCAAAACCATTTAATACTGGCATTCTTATATCCATAAATACTACAGATATGTTTGGATTATTTGCACATATATCAACTGCTTCTTGCCCGTTTTTGGCCCTGATAACTGTATGGTTTTTGGACTGTATGATTTTTTTCAACAGCATGAAATTTATACCGTCATCCTCTGCAATTAAAACAATTTCTTTTCCAAAATTCTTGGTAACCGATTTTACTTTTGTGGGTTGGACTACTTTAGCCGTTTGATCTATATCTAATGGAATGGTAAATGTAAATACAGATCCCAATCCAAGGGTAGACTCTACTTTGATCTCACCACCTAACATTTCTACATACGCTTTTGTTATTGACAAACCCAAACCTAAACCAGATAAATCGTGAGTTGCATCGCCTTCTATCCTTCTAAACCTCTCAAAAATTACTTTCAAATAATTTTCACTTATACCCATACCCGAATCTTCTACTTTAAACTCTAAGCATCCTTTTTCTTTATTAACAGAATAGCCAAAAGCAACAAAACCTCTATCGGTAAATTTCAACGCATTTGTAATTAGGTTAACGATAATCTGTTTTAGTTTTGTTTCATCAGTATTAATATTTTCAAGAATTTTATTTGGGTTTTCAAGAATATAAAACTGAATGTCTTTATCCTTAGGAATCGTAACTTTTATAGCATTATACAATTCGACAATACAATTTTCTATGTCTAATCCTTTATAATTAGGCATAATTTGCTTGGCATCAATTTTAGACATTTCTATAAGGTCTTCAATAATAGACACCAAACTATTTCCACTATTTTTTATAATTTTTAAATATTCAATTCGCTCTTTATTATCTAAATTTGGATCCTGAAGCAAATCACTAAATCCCATAATAGCATTCATGGGTGTTCTAATTTCATGAGACAAATTAGCCAAAAAAGATGATTTTAATCGATCACTTTCTTCAGCTTTTTTCTTAGCTATTTCTAATTGCTTCCGTTGATTGTTATTTTCTTCAAATAAGTTTCCAATATATCCAAACTCACCATCGGACTTTTTTAAACTTTCGATAGCATTACTATTTCCTGTTTCAAGAATACTCTTGATCAATTTTAATGGATTGTATACCCATCGCTTGGTATGGTACGCGTACACAAAAATACTTAGCACAGAAACCAGTACAACAATAAAAAGAATCTCTTTTGTATTTGTATAATTTAAATTGAACCGTCTTTTAAAAAGCACTTTAGCGACCACTTCATTTTTCCAATCCTTTAAATCAATCCCTACAACTACAAAATTATCTTCGTGTGCAATTATATATTTTCTTGGAGCCAAACTTACTTTTGAACTACTGATATTACCAACAGCATTAAAAAAAGATTCATCTAAAAGCCTTGCCATAAAAAAATAACCGGCAGGTTCCGTTTTATTCTTTTTAGGATCATTTGATGCATGAATTGTTGCGCCAAAAACCTCCACAATTCCTTCAGGAATTTTTACATAAAATCGTTTTAGTTTTGATTTATGAAGTGCTGCCATCATCTCTTTTGGAATGAAATCAATGCTTTTGAGCTTAGGAGAGACGGTCTTGTTGATTATTTTTTTATCCAAACCATACACTCCAATATAATCTACTTCATAGGAATCAAATTCACTTTCAATGTATTTATTATACCATTTTACTTCTTTTGTTTTAGTAAAATTGACCAACTCGTCCCAATAGGTAACGTCAATAACAGTGGCCAATGAAGTTTTTGAGTTAAGTCTAAAAAGAGACTTCACCTCTTTATCGTATTGATCGTAAGTAGTTTTATAGAAATGTTTTTCTTCTTTAATAGTATACAAGTAAAGAGAAATATAAATGATCAAAAAGAAAATACTCGTTGAAATTATCAACAAAAGTAATTTAGAGTAGGTATTTAAATTAAGTAATCTCTTCATAAATTATCGAGCAGTAAAAAGTAAATCAAAAAAATATTAGATATATTTGTAAGATATATCGCTTTGTTTTGATGGTGCAAGTTAAGTTATTTTGTTAGAGAAAAAAAGACAACCAAAAATTTTGATACAATTAATTTTATTAACAGTTTACCTATCAACAGAATACTTTTAGAAATGTTTCAAATCCGGTTTAAAAACGCCTTAATTATTCCATCCACTTTGCTAATGTTTTTTTGATGGGAAATTTAAAAACGTAAATTGATTTGCTCGATCGTTTATTTTAAATCCTACCAACTAATCGTTTCAAAAAAAATAGGAAACAAAATATTTTTATGTGGAATTTGATTGTAAATAAAAACTTCATTAAAACAAAAAAACCATCTTAAATGATGGTTTTTAGTGCGGCTATTGCAAACTACAAGGGAATATTACCGTGTTTTCTATTAGGTGTTATGCTTACTTTATTTTCGAGCATGCTAAACGCTTTTATCAATTTGCGTCTGGTATCTTGCGGCAAGATTACCTCATCTACAAATCCACGTTGCGCGGCAGTATACGGATTCGCAAACAACTCCGCATATTCGGCTTCTTTCTCCAAAAGCTTTGCTTCATGATCTTCGGCTTCGTTAATTTCTTTTTTAAAGATAATTTCCGAGGCACCTTTGGCTCCCATCACGGCAATTTCGGCAGTTGGCCAAGCAAAATTCATATCGGCACCAATGTGTTTCGAGTTCATCACATCATAAGCACCACCATAGGCTTTACGGGTGATTACCGTTACTCTCGGCACAGTTGCCTCACTTAAAGCATAAAGCAATTTCGCACCGTGAACGATAATCCCGTTCCATTCTTGATCCGTTCCCGGTAAAAAACCTGGTACATCCACCAAAACCAATAACGGAATATTAAAACAATCACAAAAACGAGTAAATCGAGCCGCTTTTTTTGAACTATTCACATCGAGACAACCCGCTAAGATCATGGGTTGATTGGCAATAATCCCAATACTTTTTCCTCCCAACCGAGCAAAACCTACTAAGATATTTTCGGCATAATTTTTATGAATTTCAAAAAAAGAATCCTCGTCAATAATTGAACCAATAACCTCGTGCATATCATACGGCTTGTTGGGATTATCTGGAATAATAGTCGCTAATTTAGTTCGCACTTCATCATTCAGTGCGTAGGGTAAGCTGTGTGCTTTATCTTTATTGCTTTGTGGTAAATAACTTAGTAACCGTTTCAAGTCTTCTAGACATTCTATATCATTGGTAGAAGTAATGTGCGCTACACCTGATTTAGTAGCATGCGTACTCGCACCACCCAATTCCTCAGAAGTTACGTTTTCATTGGTTACGGTTTTCACAACATTCGGACCTGTTACAAACATGTAACTGGTATCTTCAACCATCATCGTAAAATCAGTCATTGCAGGAGAATACACAGCTCCACCGGCGCAGGGTCCCATAATTGCAGAAATTTGTGGAATAACTCCTGAAGCTTGTACGTTTCTATAAAAAATATCGGCATAACCACCCAAAGAACGAACTCCTTCCTGAATTCGCGCTCCACCAGAATCATTCAATCCAATCATAGGCGCTCCCATTTTAACGGCCATATCCATGACTTTGCAGATTTTCTCAGCATGAGTTTCGGATAAAGAACCTCCAAAAACTGTAAAATCCTGCGCAAAAATATAAACCAATCTTCCGTTTATGGTTCCGTATCCTGTGATGACTCCATCGCCATAATACTTTTCTTTTTCCATTTCAAAATCAGTCGTGCGGTGTGTAACCAACATCCCTATTTCTTCAAAGGAACCTTCGTCCATCAAATAATTAACGCGCTCTCTTGCGGTTAGTTTTTTATTCGAATGTTGTTTTTCGATACGTTTTTTACCGCCACCCAAATGTGCTTCGGCAATTTTATCGTTTAATGTGTTTATTTTGTCTTTCATATTTATTTTTTTTGACCGCCAATTCGCTAATTATATTTTAAACCCATTTAGAGATTAAGTCTCATTTGAAAAAAACAGTACTTATTTTTCTTGATGATAAAAAAAATATTTTAATTCGGTAATCGTACGATTTTTTGATCTTCAAAATATTGTCTCATTGCCACAAGAGCTGCAATTTCAGCTTCTTTAGCCATTTGTTTTTTCAACACATCGGCATTGTAATAATTCTTAACGAAATGCGTGTCAAATTTCCCGGAACGAAACGCCTCATGTTCAAAAACAAATTTCCCAAATGGCAATGTTGTCTGCACGCCTTCCACTTGATACTCTTCAATGGCCTTAAGCATAATTTGAATGGCTTCTTCACGAGTTTCTCCATAAGTGATTAATTTGGCCAACATTGGATCGTAATAAATAGGAATATCCATGCCTTGTTCAAAACCGTTATCTACACGAATTCCTTCGCCAACCGGCAATTGATAGACATCTAAATGACCCACACTTGGCAAGAAATCATTCATAGTATCTTCGGCATACACACGCAATTCCATCGCATGTCCTTTTATTTTTAAATCTTCTTGCTTGATAGCTAATGCTTCTCCCCTAGCCACTCTGATTTGTAGTTCGACCAAATCGGTTCCAGTTATCCATTCCGTAACGGGATGTTCCACTTGCAAACGCGTATTCATCTCCAAGAAGTAGAAATTATTATTTTCGTCCAATAAAAACTCTACAGTTCCAGCTCCTAAATAATCACAAGATTTGGCTACCAAAACGGCTGCTTCTCCCATTTTTTTGCGCAGTTCTGGTGTTAAAACCGAAGAAGGCGCTTCTTCAATTACTTTTTGGTGACGACGCTGGATGCTGCATTCTCTTTCGAATAAATACAGCACATTCCCATAAGTGTCTGCCATAACTTGAATTTCGATATGTCTTGGCGAACCCACATATTTTTCGATAAAAACAGAGCCATCTCCAAAAGCAGCAATTGCTTCACTGATGGCGCGATCCATTTGAGATTCGAAATCAGCTTCGCTTTCTACCACACGCATTCCTTTTCCTCCACCACCGGCAGAAGCTTTAATAAGTATTGGAAAATCAACTTCCTTAGCAATAACTTTTGCTTTTTCGACATCCGTTATTGCCTGATCGTATCCTGGGACCATTGGAATATTGAAGCGCTTAACGGCATCTTTGGCCGCCAGTTTACTTCCCATAATCTTAATTGCTTTCGACTTTGGTCCAATAAAAATGATATCATTTTTTTCGCATTCTTCAGCAAAATCAGCATTTTCACTCAGGAAACCGTAACCGGGATGAATCGCATCAACATTTAAAGATTTCGCAACCTCGATGATTTTACTTCCTAGTAAATAGGATTGACTCGAAGGGGCTTCACCAATACAAACAGCTTCATCAGCAAATTTTACATGTGGTGCATCTCGATCTACAATAGAATATACCGCAACGGTTTTAATACCCATTTTTTGAGCGGTTTTCATCACCCTGATGGCAATTTCCCCTCTATTGGCAACTAATATTTTTTTCATTTTTTATTTTTTAACCGCAGGTTTGCTAATTTTAATTCTCTTACATTCACTTGTATTAAATGATGTATATTTTATTTTTAATTAGCGAAGTAGTGGTGTTTTATTCGAATTCAATTAACAACTGACCTTTATCAACAGCATCTCCTGTAGCAACCGAAATCGATTTAATAATACCATCGCGAGGAGATAGGAAACTATTTTCCATTTTCATCGCTCCCAGAATAATTAAATTGTCGTTTTCTTTTACCTCTTGCCCCACCACAACACTGATTTCCAGAATCAATCCCGGCATAGGTGCTTTAATAAAATTGACCTGTTTAGTAATTCCCGTTTCGAATCCCATTTCTTTGATCAGAATATCCAATGGGTTTGAAATCGCAACAGTGTAGGTGTTGTTGTTTACCTTGACGGTATAGCTTTTTTGAAGAAAATCAGAAGTGATAATTTCCGCTTGATAAGGAATGTTCTCATTCAAAATATGGAACTTATGTGTTGCGATACTTACTACATCTAGATGTGAAACACTTTCCGTTTCCATATCAAAATGAAAGGTGTCGTTTACGTTAACTTTATAACCCATACTCACTTGTTTCTTTGTTTGAATCGTAAAAATAAGTAAAAGAAAACGTTTTCGTAAACCAAAAATTAAGTTTTTATGCTAAAACAGCATTGGTAAGTAAATAAATTTACAACACTAATAATCCGAATTCTCGCAGCGTTTTAATAGGTTTGGAAAACCAAAAAAGCTCAAAATCATCCAAATGAGTTTCGAAATCAGCTTTAACTTCTTGGTAATTATAAATTTTAGCATTCGAAATAGAAATTTTTAAAAGCATTTCCACCAACCATGCTCCCTCCTCTTTACTGGTTTGAATGCTGAAACTTTCTTTTTTATCATGAAAAGTTAGTGTCATTAATTCCCACGAATTCCCTTTTTTAGATTTCGTAAAAATTTCTATCGAAGGCTTACCGCCCAACCAAACAATTTTGGCAGTCGGTTTACTATTAAAATCCTCTTCTTCTTGTAAAGCATCAAAGATAAAATCGGGTGCAATTTTTGTCTTTGGGATTTTAAAGTCAAACCAATCTTGCAATTGGTAATCAAAACAGATTCCGTGCATGAAATTAAATAGTGATTTTTTGAGTCCAAAACTAAACTTATCATGATCAATTCCTGTTGAATCAGTATAATTAATATCGTTATTGGCGAACGTTCCAATCGCTTCGGTTTCTTTTACCACACCAAATTTCTCTGGATACAAGCCAACAGGACTGTGCGCAGTCATGGCAAATTGATGCCAAAATCCGGATTGCAATACACCAACTTCAAATAATTGGCGCACCATTTCCAGGCTGTCCACCGTTTCCTGAATGGTTTGGGTAGGATATCCGTACATTAAATACGCATGCACCATAACGCCTGCTTCAGTGAAATTGCGGGTGACTTTTGCAACTTGTTCAACCGTTACGCCTTTATCTATTAGTTTCAATAATCTATCCGAAGCGACTTCAAGTCCACCAGAAACAGCTATGCAACCAGAAGCTTTTAGAAGTAAGCACAAATCTCTAGTGAAACTTTTTTCGAACCGAATGTTGGTCCACCATGTCACTGCTAATTTCCTACGAAGGATTTCTAAAGCTAGAGCACGCATCAAAGCCGGAGGAGCCGCTTCATCAACAAAATGAAATCCGTTCTCGCCTGTTTGAGCAATCATTTCCTCCATTCGATCGCACAATAAATTGGCGGCAACAGGTTCGTAAATTTTGATATAATCTAATGAAATATCGCAAAACGTGCATTTCCCCCAATAGCAACCGTGGGCCATGGTAAGTTTATTCCAGCGTCCGTCACTCCACATGCGGTGCATAGGGTTCACAATTTCGATAACCGAAATGTATTTATCCAATAGCAAATCCGAATAATCCGGTGTTCCCACTTGCGATTGTTTATAATCGTGTTTCAGGGAATTATTTTTATAAACGACTTTTTCGTTTTCCAAAAGAAAGGTTCGTTTATATTGCTTCTCGACTGCGATCGAAGTACTAGCATTTATAAGTTCTTCGATTGGCATTTCGCCATCATCCAACGTAATAAAATCGAAAAACTCAAAAACACGAGCATCAGAAAGCGAACGCAATTCGGTATTGGGAAAACCGCCTCCCATCGAAATCTTGATATTTGGATGATGCTTTTTTACCCATTGTGCGGAACGAAAAGCCGAATATAAATTTCCCGGAAACGGAACTGAAATTAAGAATAGTGTAGGTTGAATGTCTTCTATTTTTTCTTTTAGAATCGAAAGTAGAATGGTATCAATGTACGTAGGCTCTTGTTGGAGCGCTTCATATAATTCGTCAAAAGAATTGGCAGATCTTCCCAAACGTTCGGCATAGCGGCTGAAACCAAAATTTGCATCGACACACTCTACAATAAAATCAGAGATGTCTTCAAGGTATAAAGTCGCCAAATGTTTCGCTTTGTCCTGCGTTCCCATAGTACCAAAAGCCCAATCGAGTTCTTCCAATTGCGCAAATCGAGAAGCCTCTGGCAAGAAATCTTCTTGACAAATTTGGAGTGCTAAGGTTGGATTTTTCCCTTGTAGAAAAGCAATTACGGGATTAATTGTTTTTAAGTATTCGTCTTGCAAAGCATAAATACGTTTCGAGTTATCCGAAATAGTATTATTTGAAACTTCAAACTTGAAACCTGACCCGAGGCCGAAAGCCGAATTGGCGGAGCAAACTTGAAACAAATCTTCTAATCCTTCTTTCGAAAACAGTTCCAAAATCACTTCGATACCCAAATCCGCCTGAACAGACTCGATATTTTTGGTATTCAGAAACCCTTTGATATAAGCGGTTGCTGGATAGGGTGTATTCAGTTGGGTGAAAGGGGGCGTGATTGCGAATAATTTGGTTTTCAAAGATTATGTTTTTTGAGTAAAAGTCGAAACATTAAAGAAAAAGAATGGTCGGGTTGGGCAAAACGTCTCAAAGCTTCAATTTCATCTTCATTCATAATCCTTCCATTTTCTCCAATTTGATTTTTTCTAATAACATCCAATACATCTTTAAATTGATGCAGTACTGAACTCCTTAAACTATCTAATAAAGGAGAGTCTAATCGATATTTTTTAATAGTACTAAATGCTAATACAGAACCGTTTCTTGCTGTTATACATTCATTCTCAAAAACAAAATGTGTTTCAAATTCTTCATCTGAATTATTAAATGGATTAAGCACATCATTTACAGAAATACTTGTATTTGGTAATTTGTTATTACATATTGTCGAAGATAAATATAAGTTATCCCAATCATAAGCCAAATCTTTCCTTTCAGCAACTTCAATATGATGGTCTATTTCTTTTGGAATTCCTTTTAACTTTTGTTCAGAATAAAAACATTTATGAAAACTTATAGAATTCAAATCAGCAAGAATTTCCTTATGACCGTATTTATTATTATCAGGACGTAGTTTTCCAGATTCAATAAATGTATTAGTCCATTCTTTTTCTTTTTGAATAAGTTTATCTGGTTTTGGTAATCGTTCTAAATGTCTCATAAAACTATTTTATAATACTTTTAATGAGTTTATCTATATCGAAATAGGAGGAATATTCAGGATTAATTGCTTTCAATTTTTCTTCTATCTCTTCTTTTTTAGCAAAATCCTTACTTTCAATTGCTACCTTTCTCTTGTTCATCAAATCTGAAATTTCAGAATTAAAAGGGTTTGTATCAAAAACCTCCGATTGCAAAATTTCTTCTATGGGTTTATTAGAATAAACATCTGTTTCATCAACAATGATAGAATGGTCTTTTTCTGATTTGCAAACAAAAACTTTTGAATTTTCAACCGATGAAACAATAAATGGAGAATGTGTTGTAATAATAATCTGGAGATTAGGAAATATATTTAAAATAGAATTTAAAAATGTTTTTTGCCATTTCGGATGCAAATGATTCTCTGCTTCATCAATTAACAATAAACCTGGTGTCAATAATAACTCTTCCAATTTTAAATTATTTAATTCATATACTGAATACATTTGTCCTAAAAGAGAAATCATTCTTTGAATCAAATATAAATTTCCGCTACTCAATTTATCCAACGAAACATCAAACCCATTTTGAGAAACAATTGGCATATTTGTTTTTCTTTCTACATATTTCAACTCGCCATCAAAAAGTCCAAGTTTAAATATTTTTTTAATAATTGAATATAAAAACTCACCTTCTTCTTTTTCCTTTGGATTATCACTCGATCTATAATAGTCAAAGGCGGTTATCAACTTCAATACTTCAACATTAGATTGAACACCAGTAAAAGCACCGTTCAAATATCCTTTGGAATTCCAAAAAACTAAAGAATCTAATTTAAATTTGGAGTTGTCAGTTTTTGACGTCCAATAACTCGCTACCCAAATATTTCCTTCATGCCCTCCAAAACCATTAGAGACATTATAAAATGATTTAATTTCGTCAGATTTGATTTGAAATTTGTTAAAACTATCTATTTCTTCACTAATTAAGGTGTAATTAGAATTATTAAAATCTAAATTTGACTTAATTTGAAAGTCATTTTCATCTCTAATAATATTCCTTTGCAAACTCCCCCTATGTCCATCATTTGTTCCTAACAAAATTCCTCTTATTGCATCCAAAACAATAGTTTTCCCTGTTCCATTTTCACCTGTAATGATAATAACGGGAGGTTTTTGATTTTCATCTGTAATAAAATCAAGGTGAGCATCCAAAAAAGGACCTATATTTTTGAGGGAAAGATTTTTAATTTTCATAAAAAAAATAATTTTAACGAATTTACTAATTAAATTTCATTTTCAGAAACCCTTTGATACAAGCGGTTGCCGGATACGGCGTATTCAATTGGGTGAAAGGGGGCGTGATTGCAAATAATTTGGTTTTCAAAAGGAAAAGTATTGTGCAAAAGTAAAATTAAAATTTGGTATATTGTGATTTTCCAAATCAATTGCTAAATGAAATTTTGTAAAAACAATAAACCCGGAGCGAATCTATGTTTATCTTATTTTTTTTCGCTAATCTAAAGCTAGAGAATTTTGAATCCGATTACATACGTTTATTAAAGCTAGCAAAATTCTAATTGAATGTTTTAATGTGGCTCAAAAATGAAGACTGAATAATTTCAGTCTTCATTTTTTTTTTCAATAATTGTTTATTTAAAACGCATGCTCCTCTTTGCTGATTACCATCAAAGCAAACAACGAAATACAAGCTGCTACAGTCAAATAAAATCCAACATATGTCAAACCATAAGTACTTGCTAACCAAATTGCAATCATTGGAGCAAAAGCCGCACCTAGAATTCCTGCTAAATTAAACGTTAATGACGCACCTGAATACCGCACCGTAGTAGGAAATAATTCCGATAAGAATGTACCTAATGGTCCATAAGTAAATCCCATCAAAGCCATACCTGTGCATAAAAAGAAAGCAACCATACTGTTACTGCCTGAATTTAGAAAATAAGAAAATGAAAATCCAAAAAAACCGATTGCAATAGTAACATAAACCAACGTTTTTCGGCGCCCAATTTTGTCTGCAATCAAAGCAGAAATCGGAATACAAATGGCAAAAAAGAGTACAGCAAACAACTGCATCAATAAAAAGTCTCTTTTAGAATATCCCAAATCAGTA
Organism: Flavobacterium sp. GNP010; assembly: GCF_056428945.1. NCBI lineage: Bacteria > Pseudomonadati > Bacteroidota > Flavobacteriia > Flavobacteriales > Flavobacteriaceae > Flavobacterium > Flavobacterium sp. GNP010. Next base: position 22,927 of record NZ_JBWJVK010000008.1, read on the forward strand.
GTTGCCCAGCTTAATGTAAACACGGTCATCAGATAAAAAACCAAAAAAGCGGTAACTGCAGCAAATGTTCCAAAAATCAATTGATTTTTATGGGATTTGAATAATGTAAAAAATGGAATCTTAACTTCTTGCTGTTCTTTTTTAGCATTTTCAAAAGACGGGGTTTCTGTAATTTTCAATCGGATATAAAACCCAACTACCACTAAAAGTGAACTCGCAATAAAAGGTATTCTCCAACCGTAACTCATAAAATCTTCATTACTCATTAGGTCCGTCAAAACTAAAAAAGTTCCTCCTGATAGCAACAAACCAATTGGAGCTCCTAATTGTGGAAACATACCGTACCAAGCTCTTTTATTTGGCGGTGCATTTTCAATTGCTAACAGTACCGCGCCTCCCCATTCGCCTCCTAAACCAATACCTTGACCAAAACGACAAAGCATTAACAGCAAAGGAGCTGCAATACCAATACTTGCATAACTGGGCAAAAAGCCAATAGTTACGGTCGAAATTCCCATTGTCAGTAACGCTGCAACCAAAGTAAATTTTCGTCCTATTTTATCTCCATAGTGTCCAAAAAAGGCTGAGCCAAGAGGTCGCGATAAAAATGCAATGGAGAAGGTGGCTAAGGATTGCAAAGTAGCCATTGCTCCATCTGAGCTTGGAAAAAACAACTGCGGAAATACCAAAACTGCAGCATTGGCGTAAATATAAAAATCAAAAAACTCAATCGTCGTTCCTATTAAACTGCCAAAAAGAACATGTTTAACTGAATTTTTAGTGCTGGTACTAGAATAATCTTTCATAAAACTGTTACTATATTGAATATAAAAATGAAACTATTTTTCGAAAGTAACAAATAAATAATTCCAATTAATAATGGTATTTTAGCATCATATAAAACTTTACTATGCCAACCGACTGTATCAGCTATCAGGATTCTGGATATTTCTCTACTTTGATGAATGATTATTTAAATCAAAAAGCTACTTTAACTCCCTTATACAAACGATTTCCAAAACTTGAAAACTTTGAAGATCAAATCCTTGAAAAGAAAAATAACTTTGATAATACTAAACGAGAGACTTTAGTTGCTGTTTTACAAAAACAATATGTAAACGTTGAAACTTCCGTTTTGACCCAACAAAATATTGAAGCTTTGAATAATTCAAATACATTCACTGTAACAACGGGTCATCAATTAAATCTCTTTAGTGGACCACTATATTTTCTATACAAAATCATTTCGACCATTAATTTAACAACCGAATTAAAAGCAAAATATCCCACTTATAATTTCGTTCCTATTTATTGGATGGCAACCGAAGATCATGATTTTGAAGAAATTAATTACTTCAATTTTAAAGGTAAAAAATTCAGATGGAACAAAGAAAGTTCAGGTCCCGTAGGAAGATTGTCTACCGATGGTTTAGCTGATTTTCTCGACGTTTATAAACTAGAATTAGGTTCTAGTACAAATTCTGAAACATTAAAAAAATTATTTGAAAATGCTTATGTATCACATAGCAACCTCGCCGATGCTACTCGGTTTTTAGCTAATGCACTTTTCAGCGACTATGGTTTGGTTATTCTTGATGCAGATAATACCGATTTAAAACGCATCTTCATCCCTTACGTAAAAGAAGAATTACTCCATCAATCATCACACAAGCTAGTTTTAGAAACTGCCGAAAAATTAAAAGAGTATACAATTCAGGTCAATCCACGTGAAATCAACTTGTTCTATATAGAGGATAACTTGCGCGAACGCATTCTTTTTGAAGATGGAAAATACAAAGTAAACCATACTAAAATCGAATTTTCTGAATCGGAAATTATTGCTCTTTTAGAAAATCATCCAGAGAAATTTAGCCCTAATGTGATTCTGCGTCCACTATATCAGGAAGTCATACTCCCTAATTTGTGTTATATTGGCGGAGGCGGAGAAATTGCCTATTGGTTAGAATTAAAATCCTATTTTGAATCTGCTCGGGTAACCTTTCCTATGCTTTTACTTCGGAATTCAGTTGTATTAGCAACTGAAAAACAAGCTAAAAAAGCAGACAAATTAATGTTAACTTGGAACGATCTATTTTCAAAACAAAGTAGTTTAATCAATACAAAAACTAGAGAACTATCAAACTTTCCGCTCGATTTAGATACCTTAAAAGAGCAACTACAATTGCAATTTGAATCGTTGTACGCCATTGCCCATAAAACCGATAATTCTTTCTTAGGCGCTTTAAAATCACAAGAGACTAAACAACTCAAAGGTTTAGAAAATCTAGAAAAACGTTTGCTAAAAGCTCAAAAAAGAAAATTAAATGACGCTTTAGAACGCATTACTATCCTACAAAACGAGTTGTTCCCCAATAATAGTTTGCAAGAACGCCAGACAAATTTTTCTGAATTTTATTTGGAATATGGAGAAAACCTGATTCCAACTTTAGTAAAGCAACTAAAGCCATTAGAGCACACATTTAACACAATTGTGCTTTAATAAGAAAATGACAATTTGAATACTGAAATTGTAATAATAATCAATAAAAAATCCTATTTTTGCACAAAATTAAAAAAATAAAAAGATGGCTACTAATAGAACATTTACAATGATTAAGCCTGATGCTGTTGCAAACGGACACATCGGAAACATACTTGCAATGATTACAACTGCAGGTTTCAAAATCGTTTCTTTGAAATTAACACAATTAACTGTTGCTGACGCTCAAGCTTTTTACGAAGTACATGCTGCAAGACCTTTCTATGGTGAATTAGTTGAATTCATGTCAAGAGGACCAATTGTTGCTGCTATTTTAGAAAAAGACAATGCAGTTGAAGATTTCAGAACTTTAATTGGTGCTACAAATCCTGCTGAAGCTGCTGAAGGAACTATCCGTAAAGCATACGCAACTTCTATTGGAGAAAATGCAGTTCACGGTTCTGATAGCGATGAAAATGCTGCTATCGAAGGTGCTTTCCATTTTGCTGGAAGAGAGCAGTTCTAGTATTCAGAACTCAGTTTTTAGTGTTCAGTGACATAGTACTCTGAACAAAAAAAAAGAAAATCCCATTTCAAAATTGAAATGGGATTTTTTTATACCAAAAATCTGAAATCTAAAATCGTTAATCAACAATCTAAAATCATTATCTCAAAACGACATCTTTCACCACATCACGTCTTAATTCCTCATTAATCATGGCCACTATTTTAGACTTCCCGTGGCTTAATTCTTCCCGCAATACAGACGAAGTTAACTCAACATACAACGTACTTCCTTTCAAAACCACATTATTTGTATAACTGTTCACGCCATTGCCCATAAGATTTTTCCAAGCATCTTTCACATCAATCTGATCCATTCCAGGTTGCAGTTTATTGACTTGAATTATTTGCTTCAAAACATCCCCTATCGTGCTTTGATTATTTAGTCGTTTTGCCATTGCCTAGTACATTTATTGCTGTTGCTTTCTTGTAGTGATACTCTATTTTATCCTTATTTAACAGCACTAACTCTTCCGCTGAAAGCGCAATCACTTCCTCACTCCACTTCATAAAAGGTGTTGCATAATCTAAAAAAACCTTTTCATCTGCAAAACGAACAGTTACATTTTCAAACGCATCATTCACTAAAAAAGTACCGTCCAATTGTGGTCTAACTTTCTTCCTAATTCCCTTATTATTTTTTATTTCAAAATAATCATATACTTCATTCATGCTGTAGTCTTTATCATCAATAGAATCAAATACAACTTTTTCTACTTCCCAATAACCATTAATTTTTGAAACATCTTCAGGTTTTATTTTTTGCTGACAAGCAACAAAAAGAAATGCTATTAATAAAATGCTACATGTTTTTTTCATAATCTTAAATATTTTAGGAGCTGTTTCCTGCTTTTCGCTACAATCTTTTTATCCGCCAAAAAAGGCGTCAAAAAAGGATTTTCACTACAATCAGGGCTAGGAAATTTCGTTTATAACGCGTTTATTATAAATACAAAGTTACTCTTATTAAATTCAAAGAAAACAAAAATAGTAGAAACACATTAAACTATTTTCTATATTTTTGGTCTTAAAGGAATTAGTAACTAATAATAAGAAAGATGTCAAAATTAATCTATATCGTACTCATTCTAATATTTTTTATAAGCTGCAATTCTGATTCTGTTGAAACAACTCCGAGTCCAATTTCAACCGAAACACCATACTTCCCACCTATTAATAGTACTACTTGGGAAACCAAATCAATTGCAAGATTAGGATGGAAACAATCCGCTGTGCAACCGTTATTAGATTATTTACAACTCAAAAACACCAAATCTTTCATCATTCTTGTTAATGGAAGAATCGTTTTAGAAAATTATTTTAATGGCCATGATGCCAATGCTTATTGGTACTGGGCAAGTGCCGGAAAAACATTAACGTCTACCGTAACAGGCATTGCACAACAAGAAAACATCATCGACATCAATGCAAAAGTTTCACAATATATAGGAACGGGTTGGACTAGCTTACCCTTGGCCAAAGAAAACTTGATAACCAACAAGCACTTACTCAACATGACTTCAGGATTAGATGACAGCACAGATGATGTCACACCGGCGAACCTCACCTACAAAGCCGATGCGGGAACACGCTGGGCCTATCACAATGTATATGTAAAATTACAAGATGTAGTGGCACAAGCTAGCGGTCAAACTTGGAACACCTATTTCAATACCCGCCTAAAAGATAAAATAGGGATGGAAGGCACTTGGTTTCAACTGGGAAATAATTCCGTTTATGGAAGTAATTCCCGTTCTATGGTCCGTTTTGGTTTATTAATTTTAAATAAAGGGAAATGGGAAACCAATGTGGTTTTGAATGAAAATTACTTTACCCAAGCAACTACTACTTCACAAAACATAAATCTTAGTTATGGCTATTTATGGTGGTTGAATGGCAAAGTCAGTTATCATTTACCACAAAGCCAGTTGCAATTTAATGGAAGCTTAATCCCAACTGCACCAGCTGATATGTTTATGGCATTAGGAAAAAACGATCAAAAAATATACATCATTCCTAGCAAAAAAATGGTCGTAATCCGAATGGGAGATGTAACTAATACTGATAATCCAACTTTTGCATTATCTGATTTTGATTCCGTTTTATGGCAAAAAATTAGTGCTTTGTATCAGTAATTTATTTTGCTTTCATGCGTCTAATAAAACCAAGAATAAAGAAAATAAAACCTATTAGTAACAAAAAATAATAGAAGCCAAGACTTTTATCCCGAATCACATTTGCCAATACAAAAGAAATTATACTCACCAAATAAAGGTACATTGGTGGCGTATTTTTTAAAGAAGAAAAATTCATTCTAACTACTATTTAAAAAAACTGTCTACAAATTCATACTTATTAAACACCTGAAGATCCTCAATTCCTTCGCCAACACCAATGTATTTAACCGGAATTTGAAACTGATCTGAGATCCCAATCACAACGCCACCTTTGGCAGTACCATCAAGTTTGGTAACCGCTAAACAACTAACTTCGGTAGCTGCAGTAAACTGTTTTGCTTGTTCAAAAGCATTCTGACCTGTTGAACCATCTAAAACTAGCATTACATCATGGGGCGCATCAGCAACTACTTTTTGCATTACTCGTTTCACTTTGGTCAACTCATTCATCAGGTTAATTTTATTATGCAAACGACCTGCGGTATCAATAATAACGACATCAGCATTTTGAGCAACTGCAGATTGCAACGTATCAAAAGCTACCGATGCTGGATCACTCCCCATTTCTTGACGCACAATAGGAACCCCTACTCGATCCGCCCAAATTTGCAATTGATCAATCGCTGCGGCACGAAACGTATCAGCTGCACCAAGGACAACATTATAACCGGCTTTTTTAAACTGATAGGCTAATTTACCAATAGTAGTTGTTTTGCCAACACCATTCACTCCCACCACCATTAGAACATAGGGTTTCGTTTGTGTAGGTATTACAAATTGAGTAGATTCACCTGTGTTAGTTTCTGATAGTAAAGCGGCGATCTCATCCCTAAGAATTTGATTCAGTTCGTCAGTACCAACATATTTATCAGCAGCAACACGATTCTCAATTCTGGTAATTATTTTTAAGGTAGTATTCACACCCACATCTGATGCAACCAGAATCTCCTCCAAATTATCTAAGACTTCCTCATCTACTTTCGACTTTCCTGCAACGGCTTTTGTAAGCTTCGAAAAGAAATTTGTTTTCGATTTTTCTAGACCTTTATCTAAAGTTTCCTTTGCTTGTTCGCTAAAACTAGGGTCTTTTTTCTCTGATGAAAATATTTTTTTAAAAAAACTCATTGTAAGATAGTATTAAGAATGAAGTATTTAAGTCCATAGAACCAATACAATTTTCTAACGGTAAATATAGAAAATAAAAAAGCTACTTCCGAATGAAAGTAGCTTTTCTATATAATGTGATTGTTAATTAATTCTTTTTCAAGAATTCATCAACAGCTTCAGGAGCCATAATAGATTCTACGAATGTATATGCACCTGTTTTTGGAGATTTCACCATTTTGATGGCTTTTGATAATCTCTTAGAAGATGTTTGTAACGATGCTACGGTTTTCTTTGCCATGATTCAAATGTTATTTAAATTTAAATAAAATCTACAAAAGCATTGTTTTGAAAATTTTATCAAAATCTCTAGTTATTACTTAATTTCTTTGTGAACAGTTACACGTTTCAAAACTGGATTAAATTTCTTAATCTCTAATCTATCTGGTGTATTTTTTTTGTTCTTAGTTGTAATGTATCTTGAAGTTCCTGCAACACCTGAAGTCTTGTGCTCAGTACATTCTAAAATTACTTGGATTCTATTACCTTTCTTTGCCATCTTGCTATTTTTTTATTTTGGAATGGATTATTTAATAAATCCTTCTGACTGCGCTTTTTTCAAAACTGCAGCGATTCCATTTTTATTAATTGTTTTTATCGTAGATGCAGCTACTCTTAGAGTAATCCATCTATCTTCTTCTGGAAGATAAAAACGCTTCTTAACTAAGTTTACAGAAAATTTTCTCTTAGTTTTGTTCATAGCGTGAGAAACGTTATTTCCTACCATCGCTCTTTTACCTGTAAGGTCACAAACTCTTGACATTATACTTATCTTTTATCGTTATTCAAAATCAGGGTGCAAAGAAAAGAAAAATAAACCTATTAAGCAACATATTTATTGCACATTTTTCAAAATTTCTTTCTGTAATAGTTCTAAACTTTTAATTACCGCTCTATCTATCACTTTTTCACGGGGTTGACCAAAATTAAATTCTTCTACGATTATTTCTTTTGGAGTGGCCAATGCAATAAAAACAGTTCCAAGATCCGCATTTGCATCTCCTTTTGAAGGTCCTGCGTTACCCGAAGTAGCAATTGCATAATCTGTTTTCATCATCGTTTTTACATTCAATGCCATCGCCGAAACTACCTCTCGACTCACAACGGAATGCTCGTTAATAAGACGTTCAGAAACTCCCAAAACATCTATTTTAGCCGATGTAGCATAGGAAACAATACTTCCTTTAAAATAAGCTGACGCTCCAGCTGCTGAAGTTAGTAGCTGTGCTATTTTTCCTCCTGTACAACTTTCAGCAGTTGCAATTGTTTTATTTTGCTTGGTAAGCATTTTACCCACCACAACCTCAATGGTTTCATCTTCGTCAAAACCTACGATGATATCGTGAATGATAGTACTTAATGAGTTTACGCTTTTTTCAAGAGTAGTTTCTAATTTTTCTTTATCTGTGCCACGCGCCGAAAGACGCAAACGAACTCTACCTGGCGCTGGCAAATACGCTAATTTGATACACTCCGGAAGATTATTTTCCCAGTCTTCTATACGTTCTGCCACAACACTTTCGCCTTGGCCGTACGTCAAAATTGTCTGATGAATAATGTAAGGACGCTCATATTCTCGAACCACTTTTGGTATGATTTCATGCTCGACTAAATACTTCATTTCGTAGGGAACTCCGGGTAGTGAAATAAACACCGTATTTTCCTTTTTCATCCACATTCCTGGTGCAGTACCCACTTGATTGTGAAGCACCGTACATTTTGATGGAACCAATGCTTGATCCCTATTTATTTGAGATGCGGGACGGTTCATTACCTTCTGAATCAAATCAATTACATGGCGTTCTACTTTTTCATCAATAATGAGGACATCATCAAAATAATCACAAAATGTTTTTTTAGTAATATCGTCTTTTGTAGGCCCTAAACCTCCAGTAATAATAACTAAATCAACCGTGTTTTGGAGCTTTTCAAACGTTTCTAAAATATGTGTTTTATCGTCTCTTATCGAAATCATTTCATTGATTTCTACACCAATTTTATCCAGCGATTTGGCAATAAATCCTGAGTTTGTGTCGACAATCTGACCTATTAAAATTTCGTCACCGATAGTAACTATGGTTGCTTTCATTTTGTAGTTCAATTATTTTGGTGAGACTTTACTATAAAAAAATGTACGAAGTAGTACACTCTTAATTTTGCGTGAGGGATAGAAGTGAAAATCCTTTTTATTACCACAGAGTGATAACGATGGTAATAAAAAGATTGAAACGGAAAGCCCGACCCACTTTTTCAGTGGGTCACGCCCAAATATTACAAATCGAAATCTTTCTTGATTTCTTTGACAGCATCATTTACTTGGTTTTTTACGCTTTTGAAAGTTTCTTTGATGTCTTTCTTTTTACCCTCGGCTTTGGTCCAAGCTTCTATTTGAAGAATCTCTTCAAAAGCGACGTTCAAACCCATTAAATCGAGCGTTGGTTTGATCTTGTGCGCATAAGCATAAGCGTGCTTGTGGTCTTTCTTTTTTATTCCTTCTTTAATTTGCATTAAATCATCTGGAACTTCGGTGACAAATAAGGTCAAAATTTCGTTTACGAATTCTGCATCGTTATCTGAAAGTGCGTACACTTTTGAAAGGTTGTAGTTTATAGCCATTATTTTACTTGTATTCTAAATAGTTGTTGTCCTTCTAAAAATCCTTCTAAAACGTCATCTGGGTTTACAGCAGCTACTCCTTCTGGAGTTCCTGTAAAAATAATATCTCCAATTTTTAAGGTAAAAAATTGAGAAACATAGGAAATGAGTTCGTCAATTTTCCAGAGCATGTGACTGGAATTCCCCTTTTGAACCGTTTTGTTATTATTCGTTAATTCAAAAGTAATATTTTCTAGTGAATCAAACTTACTTTTTGGCAAAAATTCACCTACTACCGCAGAGCCATCAAATGCTTTTGCTTTTTCCCATGGTAAGCCTTTTGCTTTTAATTTTTCTTGTAAATCACGGGCTGTAAAATCTATTCCTACACTAATTTCATCATAATATTTATGTGCAAATTTAGGCTCTATGTATTTCCCTACTTTGCTAATTTTGACAATAATTTCAATTTCGTGATGTACATCTTCCGAAAATTCTGGAATAACAAATGGATGCTGTTTCAATAGAATGGCCGAATCCGGCTTCATAAAAACAACGGGTTCTGTGGGTCTTTCGTTCTTTAGCTCCTCTATGTGATTGGTATAATTTCTACCGATACAGATGATTTTCATTCCTTATTGATTAAAAAATTTAATGATTGAAAGATTCAAAAATTAGCTCAATTTATTATTTAATTTTCTGAGTTTAATGGCTGTCAAAACTTTCTTAGTGTACAACGGGAAATCCGCATTTTGAATCCAACTGAAATAACCCGGTTCTGTTTCCAAAATTTTATCCACTTTTACTCCTTTGTGTTTTCCAAAAGTAAAAATCTCTTCATCATCCTTATCAAAAGCGATCATTCCTGCAAAATCAGCAATTTTCTTTCTTGTAGTAAATTCTGATAGTGATTTCATATCGTTTTCTAGTTCTGGATAACGGTCTAATTGCGCTTTTAATATTTCGTAAGTCGCTATGGTATCCGCCTCTGCTGAATGCGCATTTTCGAGTATTTTTCCGCAATAAAACTTGTGAGCCGCACTTAAAGTTCGCTCTTCCATTTTATGAAAAACTGTTTGCACATCTACAGAAACCCTATTTTTCATGTCAAAATCTACTCCAGCACGCAACATTTCCTCTGCTAATAACGGTATATCAAAACGATCAGAGTTAAATCCTGCCAAATCACTGTCTTTGATCATAGTATACACTTGCGCAGCCAATTCTTTGAATGTAGGTTCATTTGCCACTTTTTCATCTGTGATACCATGTACAGCAGTTGTTTGTGGCGGAATTGGGATTGTTGGATTGACCAACCACGTTTTACTTTCTTTATTTCCGTTCGGAAAAACTTTCAAAATTGATATTTCTACAATTCTATCTTTTCCAATGTCGATTCCTGTGGTTTCAAGATCGAAAAAGCAAATTGGTTTATTGAGTTTGAGTTCCATTTTTAATTTTTGTGTGGTTACAAATATATAGGTTAAACCCGAATTTGACGCATTATCCTCAAGTAATTTCTTCAAGAATTCTTGTCTAATTGTGAGTTACAAATCGTACAATAAAATAAAAACCCGACTGATTTTTAAAAATCGGTCGGGTCTAAATTGCAATTATATAGGTCTAAACATCTCTGTTTACATCAAATGCCTCTAAGTATTCAGCGACTCTTTTTACAAAACTACCTCCTAATGCTCCATCAACTACCCTGTGGTCATAGCTGTGAGATAAAAACATTTTCTGGCGAATTCCAATAAAGTCTCCTTCAGGAGTTTCAATCACTGCCGGCATTTTACGGATTGCTCCAAGGGCTAAAATTCCCACTTGTGGCTGATTGATGATCGGCGTACCAAAAACACTTCCAAAAGTACCTACATTGGTAACTGTGTAGGTTCCTCCTTGCGTGTCGTCTGGTTTTAGTTTACCCGCTTTTGCGCGACCTCCTAAGTCGTTAACTGCTTTTGCCATTCCTACTAAATTCAATTGATCTGCATTTTTAATAACAGGAACAATCAAATTTCCGTTGGGTAACGAGGCCGCCATTCCTAGGTTGATATTTTTCTTTTTGATGATGTAATCACCATCAACAGAAATATTCATTCCAGGAAAATCTTTCAGCGCTTTGGCAACTGCTTCCATGAAAATAGGTGTGTAGGTCAATTTCTCCCCTTCTCTCTTTTCAAACGTATTTTTATTTTTCTCTCTCCATTTTACAATATTCGTTACATCTACTTCGATGAACGATTGCACGTGAGCTGATGTTTGTACCGAAGCGACCATATAACCCGCAATTAACTTGCGCATTCTGTCCATTTCTATGATTTCATCGCCACCACTTACAGATACCGGAGCTGCTTTTTGAGCTACTGGGGCTGCAACTGGTTTTTGAACAGGTACAACTGGAGCCGAAACTACTGGTTGATTTGTTCTATTTTTTACATACTCTAGAATATCATTTTTAGTAACTCTACCTTCTTTTCCTGTTCCAGAAATCGATGCTAATTCAGCTACAGAAACACCTTCTTCTTTGGCAATATTTTTTACCAAAGGCGATAAGAATTTTTCAGAATCAGAGAAATCAACTGGAGCAGCAACTGCTTCTTTTGCGGCATCCACTGTTTTTGTCACTTCAGCAATAACCTCAGGAGCTACGGCTTCTTTAACAATTGATACAAGCTCTCCACCTTCGGTTTCAATAATCGCTATAGTCTGACCCACTTGAACTAGGTCGTCTTTACCGAACAATTGTTCTACCAAGATTCCCGAAACCTCACTCGGCACTTCACTGTCTACTTTATCAGTAGCAATTTCAAGTACTGCTTCGTCGGCTTCAATTTTGTCTCCAACTTCTTTTAACCAATTTGTAATGGTTGCTTCTGCAACGCTTTCTCCCATTTTTGGAAGTTTTAATTCAAATCTTGCCATATTATTAACCTAAAAGGTGATTTTGATTTTCAGTTTGCGAAATTACTAAATATTTCAAATATAAATTACATTAAATGTAATTTTTTACTCTATTTTTATAACGTCACCTCTCTCATTACTATTGTTACTTCCTATTAAGAAATTAGCTTTACTGGGAAAGATTTTAAATGTAAAGCCTTTATCTATTGAAGACTCCAGAAATGCAATACAGTTCTTAAAAGAAACGAATTCATTGTCTAAAATAACTTCAGTTCCTAGTTTATCATTAACAGATGACGAATTTACCATTTTTTCTGTTTTCAAATCATGAAACAGGATTTTTTTTTGCAAAACTAAACGGAGTTTTTCAACTAATTTTTCGTTAGCGGAATACAATAGATATGATTTTGGAGCGATTTTAATTCTTGGTTTTCCTTGAATCATTTTTATTAATGAGAAAATGACAATTCCTATTTTCATAAAAATCGAAAATACAAATGGCACGCTAAAATGCTTTTTATAAAAGAAATTCATCGCCTCTTGAAAATGTTGCATGTATGTTTCATCCTTAATGGTACTTTCTCCTTTATAATGAATTACAGTCGTTTCATGAAAATAATAATTGGATTTCCCTAGTTTCAAAATACGATACGACAAATCAATATCATCTGAATACATGAAACAAGCTTCATCAAAACCGCCAACTTCAAGGTACAAATCTCTTTTCATAAACATAAATGCACCTACCAAAATATCGACTTTTCCTGTTTGAGTTTCGCTTATATGTTGGGCATAATATTTTCCAACTAATCTAGATTTAAGTGGTACTTTATAAAGACCTACAACTTTTGTAAATGCAACCCAAGGAGTTGGAACGCCGCGCTTACTTTCTGGGAGAAAATTTCCAGTTCCATCAATGAGTTTGCATCCCACAATTCCTAAATCATTCTTCTCGACTGAGCTGGAAGTGACGAAATTTAAAATTTTAATGAACGTATCTTCGGCAACGACGGTATCAGGGTTGAGGATGCAAATATATTCTCCTTTTGCCTGCCCTACGCCGATATTATTCCCTTTTGGGAAACCAACATTATCTTGGTTTCGGATGAGTTTAACGTTTGGAAAACGCTTTCCCATCATTGCACAACTGTCATCGGGAGAATTATTATCAATTACAATGATTTCGCCGTCAATGGTTTCTAATGCGTTTTGAACACTTAAAACACATTGTTCCAGAAAATATCGGACGTTGTAATTGAGGATAATGACGGATAGTTGCATTTTTCAAAGATATATTTTAAGATGTAAAGACGCAAAGGTTCAAAGTTTAAAAACACAAAAACCTACTTCTCTTATGCCCCGATTAAGGGAACATCCTTTATGTTCTTTCTTTAAAAATAAAAAAAAACACTTAAGACAGTTACTATTTATATCGGAGTTAAGCGAATTTCATTTGGAATAACAGCAGGAAAAATAGCCAAAACCAACTCTTTCGCTCCAAAAAAACAGACTCCTTTTTTAGTTTTGACATTACTTAAACTACAAAAACTTGAAACTTGATGTAAATGAATTACTTTTGCAAAAAAGTTATGTTTCGTAACGCATGCATAGCTTTCAATTTATAACTCATATCTTACAAAGTGAATTACCTTTCTGTAGAAAATATCTCGAAATCTTTTGGTGAACGTACGTTGTTTAAAGACATTTCGTTCGGAATTAATAAAGATCAAAAAATTGCCTTCATTGCCAAAAACGGTTCTGGAAAAACGACTATAATGAGTATCATTAATGGTCTCGAAGAATCGGATACCGGCCAAGTCGTATTGAGAAAAGGCATAAAAATGGCATTTTTGTCTCAAAACAATAATTTGCAGGAGGAATTGACTATTGAGGAAAGTATTTTTGCCTCTGATAATGAGACGTTAAAAGTGATTGAAGCGTATGAAAAAGCATTAGGAAATCCGGAAGATGAAGAAGCTTATCAAAAAGCTTTTGACGGAATGGATCAGCATAATGCTTGGGATTTTGAAACGCAATACAAGCAAATTTTGTTCAAATTGAAGTTGGAAAATTTCAAACTGAAAGTAAAAAATCTTTCGGGTGGACAGAAAAAAAGATTATCTCTTGCTATCATTTTGATTAATCGTCCCGACTTATTGATTTTGGATGAACCTACGAATCACTTAGATTTAGAGATGATTGAATGGCTAGAAAGCTATTTTGCAAAAGAAAACATTACGTTGTTTATGGTGACGCACGACCGTTTTTTCTTAGAACGTGTGTGTAATGAAATCATTGAACTAGACAACGGAAAATTATACCAATACAAAGGAAATTACTCCTATTATTTAGAGAAAAAAGAAGAACGCATAGCATCTGAAAATTCAAGTGTAGATAAAGCACAGAATCTTTTTGTGAAAGAACTAGAATGGATGCGCCGTCAGCCAAAAGCGAGAACGACCAAATCGAAATCTCGTCAGGATGATTTTTATGAAATAAAAGAAAAAGCACAAAGTCGCCGTCGCGAAAATAAAGTAGAGCTTGAAATTAACATGGAACGCATGGGAAGCAAGATTATTGAGCTTCACAAGATTTCTAAAAAATTCAAGGATCATGTAATCATGGATAATTTTAGTTTTGATTTTCAACGTGGCGAAAGAATTGGTATTATAGGAAAAAACGGAACTGGAAAATCCACTTTCTTAAATTTATTGACCGGAACTTTGCCGCTTGATGGCGGAAAAGTGGTTGTAGGTGAAACCATAAAAGTAGGGTACTATACTCAAAGCGGAATCAATCCAAAACCGGGTCAACGCGTTATTGATGTCATTAAGGAATACGGGGAATTTATACCTTTGATGAAAGGAAAATTGATTTCGGCTTCGCAATTGTTAGAGCGTTTCTTATTTGATGCCAAAAAACAATATGATTTTGTAGATCGATTGAGCGGTGGTGAATTGAAACGTTTGTATTTGTGTACGGTTTTGATTCAGAATCCGAACTTCTTGATTCTGGATGAGCCGACGAATGATTTGGATATTGTAACGCTGAATGTTTTAGAAAGTTTCCTTTTGGATTATCCGGGATGTCTTTTAGTAGTTTCTCACGATCGATACTTTATGGATAAAATTGTAGATCACTTATTCATTTTTAGAGGTGATGGTGTAGTAGAAGATTTCCCTGGAAACTACTCTGATTTTAGAGCTTATGAAGACAGTGCTGATGTTGCTCAAAAAGAAGAAAACAAAGCCGAAAAGAAAGACTGGAAACAAAACAATCCAACCGGAAATTTGACTTTCAATGAGCAAAAAGAATTCCAGAAAATAGAACGAGAAATCAAAGATTTAGAGATTCAAAAAGTAGCTATTGAGCAACTTTTTTCGGACGGAAAAATTACTGATGCCGACATTGAGAAAAAAGGAAATGAATTGCAAAACCTCATCCAAAAAATGGAACTTAAAGAAGAACGTTGGTTTGAATTAAGCGCCAAAATGGAAGGATAAAATTAGCAATCAGTGTGCAGTCGCAGTTTGCAGCTTTGAACATTATTACTGTTATAGGATTAGATCCACAACAAAATTAAAATTTTGTTGTGGATTTTTTTTTGAGTATAAAATCAATTTGTAATTATTAAGAAAATTAAGATTTAATTTAAAGTCCGATTGGTGTTTTGTAGTTTGTTTTTTATATTTTTGAGAAATATAAATTTTGATGTTTCTCAGACCAAGATACTTAATAATCGTAGATTGAGATGATTTCTTCATTTTATTTACAAGTTAGCAGAAAGTTTATGAAATATAGAGACGAAGATCCACTCGAATTATAATTTTTAAATGACGATTTAATAGCGTCAATATATGTATCTTTGGAGATATTTAGATCTTCATAAATTCTTGTCTTTTGTTTCTAAAAAATCTTTGTTTTTTACTCGTTTAGACAAATTTGAAGATAAGCGTGAGGGAATAACGACAAAGCACTTGTATTTTAGACGAATCAAAAGCGTTATCGAAAATGATACAATTTTTGATAGCCTACGCGAAATGATAACGGTTGATGTTTTAGGAAGCAGAATGAATATTATTTCAAAAGAACTTGAAACAATTCAACGATTCAATTTTGCTAACTGCTGGCTTTTATCTCGAGATAATTTTGAATCTGCTGCTATGTGGAGTTTATATAGTAATCCAAACAGCGTGGCAATCAAAATTCCTTATAAAAACTTCAAGGAACTACTATTAGAAAACGGGTTTGATAATGACGGTTTTGGACGAAGAATAATTTGCTCTCCCGTTAATTATAAAGATTTTCAAAATACAAATCACATTTTCAATCCAGATCAAGAAGAAATTGAGGACAGCGTATTTCAAAAAGACGTTAGTTTTGAACATGAAAAAGAATTTCGGATGATTCTTAGAGAAGAACCCACCGATTTTCCTCCTATAGAATATCATGAAAACAGCAACAACGAACACATGGAGAAAATTCATAAATCAATATATGATTATCCAGGAATTTCTCTAGAACTCAAAAATTTTGAAAAGTATCCATTTCAAGTTGTCCATCATCCAAAATCTCAAGATTGGGCAAAAACAAATATAGAGGCAATTATTAAACAATTCAATATTCCATTTTCTATATCAAACTCAAAACTTGAGTTAAAATAAACCCCATGTCACAAATCTATAGAAATCATCTCATACACTCACAGCGCAACATTGCATTAGTTGCAAACAAAAGGGATTACAGCTCATCACAGATGAAATAGTTCTTGATTACGCTGCGCAAATATCTCCGACTTTGCGCCCAAAATTATAGTCTCAAAAAAACACAACAAACCCCACCCCAAGTTCATAATCGTAACTTGAGATGGGGTTTTTCGTATAGATACATTAACAGAAAATTAGCACAATTACGCTACTTGAGTATTGAAATAACATATACATTTGGCTATCAATTTCAATCATCAAACTGTAAATCAAATCAAATGAACGTAAAATCTACAAACACATCCATCAAAAAAAAATCTAAATTCATACCATACCTGCTCTTATTGAGTACGATTTTCTTTTTTCAATATTCTTGGTCACAAAATATTTCAGTAAAAATAATTGATGCCACTACTAAAGAACCTATTCCCTACGCCACCATCAATATTGATAAAAAAGAGCATTTGATCTCAAATGCCGAAGGTTTTTTTAACCTATCTGAAACTGCAATTCAAGACGAAAATACACTAATCATTACGTATCTTGGTTATAAAAATCTTGAAATTAAAGTGAGTCAATTATCAAAACTAGAGTATATCATAGCACTCACTCCTACTATTTTTGAATTAAATGATGTACAAGTAAATGGTGAAAAACCCAATCCTTATGCTATCATGGCTACGGTAAAGGCTAATCTTTCTATAAATTATAGAAATACCGATAATCCTATTAAAGACATGTTATTTGTAAGAAAATCAACGACGACATATCCTAAAGAAGTTGTAGTTGATGTAAATCAGTCTACTGGTTTTTCAAAACAAGCACTCAAGCAAGTCAATAGTGATGTTCAATCTTTTACAAACACTTTAATCGCATCACCTCCAAAAGAGTATACAGACATGTTGTGTAATTTATTTACTCATACTATTAAAAAAGACAATAAGTCATTTGAATTACATAAAATGAACGTTCTAAAAGCAACGGTTCTCAAAAATGAGGGAAGTGCAACCTCATCAGAAGAGTTGAAACAAATAGGCATAAAAACAATGCTAAAACACTTAGATTCTACAAAGTATTACCGCATAAAAAGTGGACTCATCAGTTCTCGAGATACCATTTCTTTAAGAAAAGATTTCAACAAAAACAAAATAAAAAATAACAAAACAGATCAAAGTACGCTCTTAACAACTACCAAATACAATTTAACACAATTCATCCAGAACAATAATTTAGGTAAATCTTCTGAGCATGATTTTATAAATAATCCAGAACTGTACCGTTACAAATTTGAAGGAACTACTTTTACTGAGGATAACGATTATGCATTTGTACTTACGTTTTCACCAAAAAAAGGCAGTGCAAAATATACAGGTAAACTCTACATTAATGAGTCGGATTATGCCGTTCTTAGAGCTGAATACCAGCTTGATGAAGGAGAAAAACTTAACAATGTTAATTTAAAATGGCTTTTAGGCATTAAAGTAGCCCAAAATAACAACAAAGGAATTTTAATGTTTCGCAAAAAATCTGAAAACAAGAATTATTACCTGCACTATGCTTCTGAAGAAAATGGAAATTATTTTTATGTAAACCGTCCTTTGAAATTTATTGAAATCACAAAAGAAGACAAAGATATTCTATCATTAGACATAAAATTTGAAGGAAACTCTACGACTAAAACTGAATTTTTAAATCTATCACATTCCCTTGTAGCAGATACTGATGTTACTAAAGTTGTTGAAAATGAATTCAAACTTATAGCCATAAAATCATACGATCCTAAAATATGGAAAGGATACCATGCTATTGAACCATTGTCCGAATTAAAGCGATTTAAAGCTAAAGAATAATACCTCCACACAATGTTTCGATATCAAATCTTTTTAAAACTAGTTAGTTAATTAAAAAAAAACTTATCCAATATAATTTATGAAATGGACATTTTTGTTATCGGCAATATTATTATTCGCATGCAATAAAAAAGAAAATCAGCGCAGCACAATTGTGAATGACACTTTAATAACCATTCCTGAAATCACTACAGTAATAAAGGATGAAAAGTCAGAAATTCATTTGCCAAAGCAATATTCTAATGAACGTTTTAAAGAAGTAACTGTCGAACGCATCGATGAAAATAAATTCAGAATTCGCGGAAAAGGGCAAATCTTTGAGGCAAGCTTCAACTGGATAATTGAAGACGGACAGGACGAGTTAAAGGCGGGGTTTCAGACCACTGATGCCGGAGCTCCTGAATGGGGTAACTTTGACTTTACAATTGCGGTTCAGAAAAAACAAGAGAATTCAAAATTGACGCTGGTTTTGTTTGAATCAAGTGCTAAAGATGGCAGCCGTCAACATGAATTGCCAATTGTTCTTTTTTAATTTGAGTTAGCGAAATACACAGTAATTCTTGATTACGCTGCGCAAATGCCTGTGACTTTGCGCCCACAATAGCAATCACAAAAAACTTCTGAAAATCCAATTCTGTTGTAAATTTTATTTGTAATTTAATTGATTGAAGACCTTACTTTCGTATTACAAACAACCAAATTAATCTATAAAACTGAAAATTACAATTATGGAAAACAAAAGGCTTATTGGAATCGTCCTCACAGTAGTAATTTTATTGCTCATTCCATTAATAGCAATGCAATTCACAAATGAAGTAAACTGGACCCTGTTCGATTTTGTGGTTGCTGGTGTTTTACTTCTCGGCACTGGTTTTATTTGTGAGCTTGTCATAAGAAAGGTAAAAAAAACCAATCATCGAATCATTCTTTGTGGAGGTATTCTGGCAGCGCTTCTCCTAATTTGGATTGAACTTGCAGTCGGTATTTTCGGGACACCCTTAGCCGGATCATAATCCGCAAACCGTGATTGCGCATTAATAATCCAAAAATTAACAGCAACAAAAAACCACAACAAAATCCAATTCTGTTGTGGTTTTTTTTCTATGACAATTTTAAATTCCCCCTTCGGGGGTTAGGGGGCTTTCTACCAGGCTATCGGATTGTAATCTTTTAAAAACTTGCCGCACCAATGTTTTCCAGTATTAATTCCGTCAAACAACGGATCCATCACTCGAGCAGCGCCATCAACAATGTCTAATGGCGGTTGAAAATCTTGTTCTTCCTGTTTTCTTTTAGCTAATTCTGCAGGATCTTCGTCGGTTACCCAACCCGTATCTACTGCATTCATAAAAATTCCGTCTTTTGCCAAAGTTCCCGCGGCAGTATGCGTTAACATGTTCAAAGCGGCTTTTGCCATATTGGTATGCGGATGTCGGTCTTCCTTGAAATCGCGGTAAAACTTACCTTCCATTGCAGAAACATTGATGATGTGTTTTTTGCCTGTGTTGTCTTTCTTCATCACTTCGGAAAGGCGGTTACACAATACAAATGGTGCTACAGAATTCACCAGCTGCACTTCGATCATCTCCGTGGTTTCTATTTGTCCTAATTTTAGTCGCCAGCTGTTTGTTTTTCGTAAATCTACTTGCTGAAGGTCAGCATCGAGTTCTCCTTCTGGAAAAACTTCTTGTGCTACCAAGGCATTGTCAAACGAATAGGGAATCTGCGATAATTTGGCGGAAGCCCGCAACCCAATTCCAGGTTCTGGTCCGTGCCAAGTGACAGGCATATTTTCATTGGATGAAAAACCAGTGGTCAACACTTTTAATTCATCCAGACAATTCGTATGATCCAGTAATAATTCCTGTGCCTGTTGTGGCAAAGAAGCAATGGAACGTTCTTCGTTTTCCATTAAATGGCTGTAGAATCCGGCAGGACGTCTCACGGTTTGCGCCGCATTATTAATTAGGATATCCAGTCGCTTGTATTTTTGTTCGATAAAATTGCAAAAAATCTCCACACTCGGAATGTGTCGCAAATCTAATCCATGAATTTTCAAACGGTGTCCCCAATCCATAAAATCTGGCTCTTTAGAAAATCGCAAAGCCGAATCGACAGGGAAACGTGTAGTTGCCACAACGGTTGCTCCTCCCCGTAAAAGCATCAACGTAATGTGATAGCCTATTTTTAATCTAGAACCTGTAATAACGGCAACTTGCCCCTTTACATCTGCGGTTTGGAAACGTTTGGCATAATTAAAATCACCACAATCAGCACACATCGAATCGTAAAAGTGGTGCATCCTAGTAAACTCGGTTTTACAAACGTAACAGTTTCGTGGAGTTTCTAATTCTAGTTGTTCTTTGCTTGCCAAATCATTAAAAGCCAAAAGCTTTGGTGCTATAAAAATAGTCGCTTCACGTGCAGACCGAATTCCGGTTTCCTTCCTTGCGGTTCTATCTTGCTTTTCTTTTTTGCGTTTGGCAACTAATTTCCCATCTTTTTTGCGTCGGGAAAACTCGTCACGGTCTGGGCGAGAAAATTGACCTGCAGCTTTTATTAAAGCCGTTCGTTGTTCTTTTGGGATATCAAAAATTTGATCCGTATCGGAATTTAATTGGGCTAAAATAGCGATGCATCGCTCAATTTCATCTGAAGTTATGGCCGTTTTAGTAACTGGTAATTCAATCATTATTGTAAAAAGTGAATGTAATATTGGTGGAAATTCTAAGCGCGCAAAGATAGGTTTTAAAGTGAATAGTGAGTGGTGAATGGTAACAATTCAGAACTACACTTCTCACCTTTCACTTCTCACTCCTTATGACTTTTTTTATATCTTCGCACCTACCTTCTAACAATAACTATGTTTTTTCAAATAAAATCGTATTTACAATTCCTTTGGCACTCTAAAAATGAGCATGCGGTACATTCTCCGTTTGTGTTTAGTTTACTAACAAAATGTTTCTATGATAAAAAATCAAAACCGGAATATGCAGTATTAAGGAAGTATAGAAACTCGCTTTTAGCAAATAAGAACACTATTGAAGTCACTGATTTTGGTGCGGGTTCGAAAGTTTTCAAATCGAATACAAGAGTGATTGCTCAGATTGCCAAAACCGCTGGAATATCTAGAAAACGAGCCGAATTATTATTTAGAATTACCCACTATTTTCAGCCTGACTCTGTTTTAGAAATTGGAACTTCGTTGGGATTGGCTACTGCTGCACTTTCTTTAGGGTCCCAAAGCGTCGGGATAAAAGCCAAAATTACAACGCTAGAAGGTTGTCCTAACACAATGGCAATTGCAAAAAGTCAATTACAATTATTCAATTTTGATAATGTAAATCCAATCGTAACTGAGTTTAGTAGTTTTTTGGGTGACATACAACTTCAAACTTTAAACTTTAAACTGATCTATTTCGACGGAAACCATTCCAAAAAAGCAACACTAGACTATTTCGATTTATTACTTCCTACGATTACAAATGAAACGGTTTGGATAATCGACGACATACATTGGTCGACAGAAATGAAAAATGCTTGGGAAATTATAAAAACCCATCTAAAAGTAACGGTCACCATAGATACCTTTCAGTGGGGATTGGTCTTTTTTAGGCGGGAACAACCCAAACAACATTTTATAATTCGAATCTAAAAAAAAAATGACAGCCATTGCTGACTGTCATTTTTCAAAAGTGAATTAATAAACCTTATTCTTTAGCTCTTTGCATTTCGCCATTTTTAGCTCCCATTCTATTCAATGTATACATTGGTGCGAACTTCAACTTTAAACCAGCAATTTTTCTGTTATCGTCTCCTGAAAGACCTTCTTTTTCAACCGTATTTTTTCTGCTGTCTAATGCTTCGTACATCAATTTAACTTCATCCCAATCCTCACGAGAATACGCATCCTTGTTATTATCTACAGTATTTACAAAATTTTGATAAATCCCAAGAATATTATCTTTGTTTACCCAACTAAAATTCATGTCTTCGCCTATTTTTCCTTCACCAAACAAAGCGTTTCTTAATTGTTGTTTTGGGTTAGCCGCTACAGCAACTTTAGCATTTTCTTGCACTTCTGCTTCATATTTAGCTTTCATAGCTTCATACTTTGCAGTAGCAGCAGCCAAACGTTCTTGTGCTGCTGTATTATCTTTCATATTAGCTAACGCCGCTTGAGCTTCTTCACTTCTTAATTGATAGGTTGTTTCAATTCCTTCCCAATTTTCTTTTGCATCCTCAGAAGCAACATTACCCAATGAGTCCACATACATTACATATGAATCTACGGTTTTTTCTGCCTCTACAGCTTTTTCATCTTTACATGAAGTAAATCCTAAAGCGATTACCGCTATTCCTAACACCATTTTTGTACTTTTCATAACTACTTGATTTGATTATTATTATTTCTGTAAATGTAAGAAACATTATTCAATTCATAATTATAATCCAAAAATGTTATAAATATTACATATAATTATGAAATAAATGAAATATATGTGTGAATTATATAAATTAACCCTTAAATAGTATAAATTACAATTAACTGTTTTGGTGTATAAAAATTGGCTTTTTTTGTGAAATCAGTAAAAACAAAAAGAGTTTGACTTTCCCCTGTGAATTAAAATTTAAAAGTCAGGTATAAAATGTAACAAATTTTAAGAAACAGGTACTTATTATTAATTCAAAAGTGTTTTGTACTTTTAAAATCTAATTTAATAGCTGCCTGCGCATCGTCAAAGGTCAAAAATCATATCATCTAATGGCAAACCCGCTCATCCAAATAACCAATATCAAACGAGATTTTGTTCTTGGAAATGAAATCGTTTACGTACTTAAAGGCATTGATTTACAAATAAATAAAGGAGAATACGTTGCGTTAATGGGCCCCTCAGGTTCTGGAAAATCTACTTTAATGAATTTATTAGGATGTTTAGACACACCAACTTCTGGGAGTTATATTCTGAACGGAAAAGATGTCAGCCAAATGCGAGATGACGAATTAGCCGAGATTCGGAACAAAGAAATTGGATTTGTTTTTCAAACCTTCAACCTTTTACCAAGAACTACCGCATTAGATAATGTAGCATTACCAATGATCTATGCTGGGTTTTCAAAATCGGAACGAAAAACAAGAGCTACCGAAGTACTCGAACAAGTGAACCTTGCCGATAGAATGGATCACCAACCCAACCAACTTTCTGGAGGACAACGCCAGCGTGTGGCTATTGCGCGTGCTTTGGTAAACAAACCTTCTATCATCCTTGCCGATGAGCCAACTGGAAATTTAGACAGCAAAACCTCGTTAGAAATCATGAAACTTTTTGGAGACATCCATGCCAACGGAAATACGGTAATCTTGGTAACACACGAAGAAGAAATTGCCGCTTATGCCCACAGAGTCATTCGTTTGCGCGACGGACTCATTGAAAGCGATACAACCAAATAATTTTTTTTTCGGGAGCTGATCCGGCTATCCGCTACAATCTTTTCTAAAACCTTTCAGCCAAAAAAGGCTGCACGCTTTTAGAAAAGGATTTCCACTACTATCCGGGCTAGGAAATCCCATTAATAATTGCGTTCACCATCATCATACAATACCTCTATAAAATGAAAATCGCCATTTTAACCTGCGAAAAACTTCCTGACTTAAATCCGGAAGATCAAAACATAATTAAGGAATTAGCCAAACACAACATCGACGCTAAAGCCACTATTTGGGACGATAAAACCGTTAATTGGACCGACTTTGATTATTTGATTTTTCGAAATACTTGGGATTATTTTGAGAAAGAAACCGAATTCAAAATTTGGCTCGACCAAATAGAAAAACTGGGAATCAAAACACTCAATCCTATCGCAATAATCCAGCAAAATATTCATAAGTTTTATTTGCGCGATCTTCAAAAGCTGGGAGTTACAATTTTACCAACCGTTTTTATTGACAAAACGAACCATCTTAATCTTAATGAAGTGATTCCGTCACACTGGAAAAGAGCCGTTATAAAACCAGCATTCTCAGCAGGATCATATCTCACCGAAGTATTTGATGTCTCCGATATTCAAACAATCAACGAAAAGTATAAAAGTATTGCCGCTGAAAAAGAGTTGCTGCTACAGGAATTCATGCCCGAGATTCAAACAATAGGAGAAACTTCCTTTATCTTTTTCGATAAAAAATTCTCTCATGCCGTTAACAAAAAACCCGTTGATGGGGATTTTAGAGTTCAATCGCTATTTGGAGGACAGTATACTTTGGTTCAACCAACTACAACACTTATTGAAAAAGCCCAAAAAATTGTCAATACATTTCCAGACCATTTATTATATGCCAGAGTAGACGGAATAATCACAAATAGCGAACTTCATTTAATGGAAATTGAATGTATTGAACCCGATTTATATTTCAATCTCAGCGAAAATGCACTGGAACGCTTTGTTAACGCAATTGTGGAATTAATAGCTTAATTTTTATACTTAAAAATAGCAACGATCAACTCTTATGTTTGAGTTAATGAGCAATTAAACGTGTTTAATATCGTACTATTGAATGTGTGCAGTATTATTAAACATATAAGTCATTTAAGCATTAAACCTTAAGTGACCTTATTAATATTTAAGTTATATAAGCTCAACTAAAATTAAACTTATATGACTTATATGGTAAAAAAAATGCGACATTGTATTATTCTTATTGCTTAGTTACATTTGCAACTTGAATTCAGTAATTATATTTTAGATTTATGATTTTTATTCACAACAATAAATCTGAAATCTAAAATCGTTAATCAACAATTTATAATCTAAATGAAAGTATATACAAAGACAGGAGATAAAGGAACCACAGCCCTTTTTGGCGGAACCAGAGTCCCTAAAGACCACGCCCGAATTGAAAGCTACGGAACCGTTGATGAACTCAACTCACACATAGGATTAATTCGCGATCAAGAAATGAATGCGCATTATAAAGAAATACTTGTCGAAATTCAGGATCGTCTCTTTACGGTTGGTGCCATTTTAGCAACACCGCCAGAAAAAGAAGTCAAGAAAAACGGCGAACTGCGTTTAAAAAAACTGGGCATTATAGAATCTGATATAGAATTATTAGAAAATGAAATCGACAGCATGGAAAATGCCTTGCCACCCATGACTCATTTTGTACTTCCTGGAGGACATATCACTGTGTCATATTGTCATATAGCACGATGCGTTTGTCGCCGTGCAGAGCGATTAGCAGTGCACTTAAGCCATAATGAACCCGTAGCTGATATCGCAATCAAGTACTTAAACCGACTTTCTGACTACCTTTTTGTGTTGGCACGGAAGTTGTCTCACGATCTTAATGCGGATGAAGTAAAATGGATTCCGAGACAGTAGTTAGCGGTTTTTAGTCGAAGTTTTTTATACGAAAACGTTAAACTTTAAACCTGAAACTTTAAACTAAAAAAGACGTTCTTAACTTTAACTAAAAATAAATCATTTTTTACTTGTCTTTTTCAGTAAAAAATTTATTTTTGCACAAAACTAAATAGACTATACATGTATTGGACATTAGAATTAGCATCTTATTTAAGCGATGCACCGTGGCCTGCTAACAAAGACGAACTTATTGACTACGCTATTAGAGCAGGAGCTCCATTAGAAGTAGTAGAAAACCTTCAGTCTATAGAAGACGAAGGCGAGATATATGAATCAATGGAAGAAATTTGGCCTGATTATCCTACTGACGAAGATTATCTTTGGAACGAGGACGAATATTAAAAAGTAAACCAAGAAAAAGTCTCAAAAGAGGCTTTTTTTTTGTTTAAATTTACAGAATTACACAAACAGAAATAAAAACATATTATGAGTTTTATAAATAGTATTATTAAAGTCTTTGTTGGGGATAAATCCCAAAAAGATGTCAAAGTTTTACAACCGTTTTTAAACAAAATTAAAACTTTTGAAACTCCGCTAATGGCATTATCGCATGATGAGCTTAGAGGACGTACTGCTTTTTTTAAGGATAGAATAAAACAAGCACGCGCTGATAAAGACGCTAAAATTGCAGCACTTAAACTAGAGGTAGAAAGCATTGAAGATATTGACAAAAGAGAAGATATCTACGTTGCTATAGACGCATTAGAAAAAGAAGCTTACGATATTTCTGAAAAAACGTTGTTAGAAATTCTCCCAGAAGCATTTGCCGTTGTAAAAGAAACAGCAAGACGTTTCAAAGATAATACTGAGATTACAGTTACTGCATCACCTCTTGATCGCGAACTTTCAGCCACCAAAAGCTACATTACCTTAGATGGTGAAAAAGCAATTTGGGCAAATTCATGGAGTGCTGCAGGGAAAGAAATTACGTGGGACATGATTCACTATGACGTACAATTAATTGGCGGAATGGTGTTGCATGAAGGAAAAGTAGCTGAAATGCAAACCGGTGAAGGAAAAACATTGGTAGCCACCTTACCGCTTTACTTAAATGCATTGACAGGAAACGGTGTGCATCTAGTAACAGTGAATGATTACTTGGCAAAAAGAGATAGTACTTGGAAAGCGCCATTATTCGAATTTCACGGGATGACTGTTGAGTGTATTGACAATTACCAACCAAGTTCAGAAGGCAGAAAAAAAGCATACGACGCCGATATCACGTACGGAACAAATAATGAATTTGGTTTTGACTACTTAAGAGATAACATGGCACATTCGCCAGAAGACTTAGTGCAGAGAAAACACAATTATGCCATTGTCGATGAGGTCGATTCAGTTTTGATTGATGATGCCAGAACACCATTAATTATTTCAGGACCGGTACCACAAGGAGATCGTCATGAATTTAATGAATTGAAACCAAAAATTGAAAACTTAGTTAGCATACAACGCCAGTTGGCTAATGGTTTTTTATCTGATGCAAAAAAATTAATTGCGGCAGGCAATACCAAAGAAGGGGGATTCCAATTATTAAGAGCTTATAGAGCATTACCAAAAAACAAAGCATTAATTAAATTTTTGAGTGAAGAAGGAATTAAACAATTGCTTCAAAAAACCGAAAATCAGTACATGCAGGATAACAAGAGAGACATGCACAAGATTGATGAGGCATTGTATTTTGTTATTGAAGAAAAAAACAATCAGGTAGAATTGACAGATAACGGAATTAAATACCTTTCTGGCGATACCGATTCAGACTTTTTTGTACTTCCAGACATTGGAACTGAAATTGCAGCTATCGAAAATAAAAAATTAGATAAAGACGCCGAAGCCGAAGAAAAAGAACAATTATTTCAAGATTTTGGAATCAAAAGCGAGCGTATTCATACCTTGACACAACTTTTAAAGGCTTACGCTTTATTCGAAAAAGATGTAGAATACGTGATCATGGATAACAAAATCATGATTGTAGATGAGCAAACGGGTCGTATCATGGACGGTCGTCGTTATTCTGACGGATTGCACCAAGCGATTGAAGCCAAAGAAAATGTAAAAATTGAAGCTGCTACACAAACATTTGCAACCGTTACGTTACAGAATTATTTCAGAATGTACAACAAACTGGGAGGAATGACTGGAACTGCAGTAACAGAAGCGGGCGAGTTATGGCAAATATATAAATTAGACGTTGTAGAAATTCCGACGAACAGAGGAATGGCCAGAAAAGACAAAGAGGATTTTATTTATAAAACGACTCGTGAAAAATTCAATGCCGTAATCGAAGACGTAACGGAATTATCTAAAGCAGGAAGACCAGTTCTTATTGGTACAACTTCGGTAGAGATTTCAGAATTGTTAAGCCGAATGTTGAAAATGAGAGGCGTTGCACACAATGTCTTGAATGCAAAAATGCACAAACAAGAAGCACAAATTGTTGAAGAAGCAGGAAAACCTGGAGTGGTAACTATTGCAACCAACATGGCGGGTCGTGGTACCGATATTAAATTATCTGCCGAAGTAAAAGCCGCTGGAGGATTAGCCATTGTAGGAACAGAACGTCATGATTCGCGTCGTGTAGACCGCCAGTTACGTGGTCGTGCCGGACGTCAAGGAGATCCGGGAAGTTCTCAGTTTTATGTATCTCTTGAAGACAACCTAATGCGTTTGTTTGGTTCTGAAAGAGTGGCAAAAGTGATGGACAGAATGGGATTACAGGAAGGCGAAGTGATTCAGCATTCTATGATGACTAAATCTATTGAGCGTGCTCAGAAAAAAGTAGAAGAAAACAACTTTGGTGTTCGTAAGCGTTTATTGGAATATGATGATGTGATGAACGCACAACGTGAAGTCGTTTACAAACGTCGTCGTCATGCCTTATTTGGAGAGCGATTGAAACTCGATATTGCAAACATGCTTTATGACACTTGTGAATTGATTGTAGACCAAAACAAGGCAGCGAATAATTTCAAAAACTTCGAATTTGAATTAATTCGTTATTTCTCTATTACTTCACCAGTTACTGAAAGTGAATTCAGCAAATTGACGGAGATGGAACTTACCGGTAAAATATACAAAGCAACGCTGGAATATTACACCGAGAAAACCGAAAGAAGTGCCAGAGAAGCATTCCCAATCATAAAAAGTGTTTACGAAGATAAGAACAACCAGTTTGAGCGTATTGTAGTTCCTTTTACGGACGGAATCAAATCGTTGAATGTAGTTACTGATTTGAAAAAAGCATACGAAACTGAAGGAGCTCAACTTGTTGCTGATTTTGAAAAAAATATTACCTTGTCTATTGTAGATGAAGCTTGGAAGAAACACTTGCGTAAAATGGATGAGTTGAAACAATCCGTTCAACTTGCGGTTCACGAACAAAAAGATCCATTACTTATTTACAAACTCGAGGCGTTCAATTTGTTTAGAGCCATGATCGACAATGTAAATAAAGAAGTGATTTCGTTCCTGTTCAAAGGGGATTTACCGGCTCAAGAAAACCAACAAATTCAAGAAGCGAAAGAAGTACGTCAACAAGACGATTATCAATTGAGCAAAGACGAGATTGTGAGTAGCGAAGCGGCCAACCGTGAGGCTGGACAAACCCAACAAAAACAAGTAACCGAAACCATTGTGCGCGACATGCCTAAAATCAATCGCAATGATAATGTTACGATTCAAAATGTGGCCAACGGACAAACACAAGAAATGAAATACAAAAAAGCCGAGAGCCTAATCGCCTCAGGACAATGGGTATTAGTGAACTAAAACCTTTTATTTCAAGATTCATAAAACTCCACTGCGCAAGTAGTGGAGTTTTTTTATACATATTTTTTTTCGGGAGCTATTCCCGCCATACGCTGCAAGCTATTGGGTTTCAAACCCTTTTTCTAGGCACTGGCAGGAGCTTCCGTTGGTCGCTCTGCCACCACCAGAAAAAAGTAGTTTTCAACCGGCATAGGCTTTCCGCTGCTGTCGGGGCTAGGGATTTAGCGATACATAACTTTGTTTACGGTTTCCCATACTAATCCTGTACTCAAAGAATCTATGTTGGAAAATAAATAAACTACTAATATATTTTATAAGTATTTTCAGCGATTAATTTATATATTTGAAAATAAATAAAGGATGACGCTCATCAGACCTATCTATCCTATTTTGAGGTGCTAGGTCTGATTTTTTCAGACGTATATACAAGTTACCAGCAATTATCCCGCAGAGTCAGAAATCTAAAGCAATTTAACATACAAAATATGGAGGCAATCCTAAAACAACTCATAATAGAATGTTTATTTCATAAAGAAATCTATTCAAAATTAGCTGTATCGGCAGAGAAAATTTTAATATTTGATGATATCATTAATCTTGCAAATAAAGTTAATCAACAGCTTTCTGAAAATGAAAATGTTGACACTAATTATATTCGTTTGTATACTGATCAAGCTAATAGAATAATATCAGTGATGCCATTTAGAGGACATAATGATCCAAATTTTGTAGATCATCAAAATGAACACTGGAAAACACAGATCATAAATAGTTTTGATAATCATCAATACAATAATTTAACTAATCATAATAAAAGTCTAAAATTTCAGGTAGAATTTTTTGAAAAGATTGGCAATTTTAACTCAAATATTGTACTTGTTGGTGCTAACGGTAGCGGAAAAACTTCTATTTCTGAAAAACTAAAAGAATACTTAAATAAAAATGGTGTTGTAATTTCTGCACAACGTATATTGTTATTACCTGTATTTGAAACTGTAAGTAATCCTGTTGTCACAGCTAGTAAACTTAAGGAAGAACAAACAAGAACAAAAACTTATAAAGATGCGGATCAATTTCGTTATATGAGTACGGAATTTGAAATAGTGCTAAAGCATTTATTAGCAGAAAACATAGCTGTTGGAAATAAATACAGAAAAGATGCATTTGAAAAAGTAAAAAGCGGGCAAAAAATTGAAGATCCTCAAAAAACTAATCTAGATTTAGCATTTGAAATATGGAATTCACTCATTGAACATAGAGAATTAGATTGTTCTGATGGAATTAATATTAAAACTTTGATTAAGGGAGAAGAAACTTCATATCCAAGTATTCAGATGAGCGATGGTGAAAAAGTTCTATTATATTTAATTTCTCAGGTATTACTTGCACCTGATAATGGATTTGTCGTAATAGATGAGCCCGAAATGTACCTGCATAAAACTATATTGAAAAAATTATGGGATGAACTTGAAACTAGAAGAAATGATTGTTTATTTATATATCTGACTCACGATCTAGATTTTGCATCAAGTAGAAACATTGCCAAAAAAATTTGGATTAAATCTTACTCATATCCTGATTCTTGGGAAATGGAAGAAATTCACTCTAATGAAATTCCAGAAGCACTTCTTTTTGAACTTTTAGGTAGTAGAAAAAATATACTTTTTTGCGAAGGAACTAAAGGGTCTTTAGATGAAAAAATCTATTCTTTACTTTTTCCAAATCATACAATAACCTCAGTGGGTTCATGCTTTAATGTTATGAATCATACAAAAGCTTTTAACAAATTACCAGATGTACATACTAATGCTTTTGGATTAATTGATTCCGATCACCATTCAAATGAAAGATTACAAAAAATAAAAGAAGAAAATATTTTTAGTTTTGGAGTAAGCGAAGTGGAAAATCTTTTTTTAGATGAAGATTTTTTAAAATCGTTTGCGTCTATGTTTCTTAGTGACGATTCCAAAATAGAACTTATAAAAACAGATGTATTACAAGAATTAGAAAGAGAAAAAGAACTCCAGAATTCTAATTACATATCTGCAAAAATAAATAATATATTTACAGATACAGACCTTTCAAAAGGTAATACTCTCGACAAAGTGAAACAAAATTACTCTTCTTTCTTAGAAGAAATTAAAATTGATGATTTCTATATTCAACGACAAACTGAGATTGAAGACATTGTATCTACCAATAATTATGAACGTGCTATTGCAATCTTTAATAATAAAGGTTTAAAAAGAATTCCTTCTCGACACTTTGGAGTTACTGACTTTACTGAAAAATGTTTTAAATTACTGCAAAATGACCCTAGTAAAGTCGAACTTTTTAGAAAATATTTCCCGAGTGAATTATAACTGCTGGTAACAGCTGTTTTGAGGTAGCTGGAGTTTTAGTGGAATTACCGTTTCGCATCGAGTTTTCGTTAAGCCGAAAATTGAGCGGTTACGAACTTCCAGCCATCTCAAAGCAGCGACACGTTAGTTTTAATTATAAAAAAAAACACAAAATGAATCTACTAAAAAAAATCTCTTTTCTTGCTTTATTTATTATTTTGAATTCTTGTAAAGACAATTCATTTTATTCAAATACCGATACTTATAAAATTGAGATTAAAAAAGCAGAATATTTTCATCAAGATTTCACTAATCGTATTCAAGAAACACCTCTAAATATTAATGCAGAAAGTATAACGCTGAAAGAAATATTTGCTATACTAATTAAAACTGATACCAGTAATATAAAATTTGATAATGAAAAACTTGAAAATAAAAGCTACGATGTACTTATTAAGCAAAAAGACAAAAACATTCCCATTAATGAAGTTGTTTTAAAAAAAATCATCAAGGAATTAAATCTAAAACTAAATATTGAGAAATATCAATCATTCAACATTACAATTAAAGACAGTTTACAATATTCAAAGTATACAAGTAAATCCAAAAATAAAATTTCTTCAGTTACCATTTCTAAAGACTCCATTAAAATATCTAATTGTGATTTACGTAAACTAGCGGAAATATTGAACTCAGAATTTCCAGAAAAAATCACTTGTAACAATAATTCTGAAAGAATTAATTATCAATGGAAAAAATCATCATTTGAAAAATTAAAATTACAAGTGAAAAATGATTTAGGAATAAATTTTTTAAATACAGATAATGAAGTAATAATATACAGAATTAAAGATAACTAAAGCTGACCTCCATTTTGAGCTAGCTAGAATTTAGTGGAACTACCGTTTCGTATCACGTTTCTGTTAAACCGAAAATTGAGCGTTTAGAAATTACCAGACATCTCAAAGTGTTGGCGAAATTTTACAGGATAATAAAGAATCAAAAAAAAATTTTAATACAAAAAAATGAAAAATAATATCTTACTACTTATCGTTATTTCAATTGTAACCTTTAATTGTAATTCGCAAACTAGAATAAATCAAACATTAAAAAAAGAATTGAATCAAATACTTTTTTTAGATCAAATCTACCGCGAATATATTGATAATAGTACCACAGAAAAAAGGCGAACAGAAATTGCAACTTTAACAAATGAAAATCCCGAATATCTTCACAAAAATATTTTTAAAATTATCCCTAAAACTGACTCCATTAATTTCATTAAAATTGAGAAAATTATTGCTAAATATGGTTACCCAGGAAAAACATTGGTTGGAGAACCAGGAAATACTACAGCTTTTTATGTAATTCAACATAATCCTGCTAGAATTCCTCAATATTATCCAGTAATTGAAGAAGCGGCGAAAAAAGGTGAAATTCCATTTCGTTTGTCCGCAATGATGCTTGACAGAAAACTTGCAAATGAAGGTAAAGAACAAATTTACGGAACACAAGTTTATGGAAAAAAAATAGTAAATAAAGAAACTGGCAAAGAAGAATTTTTCAGTTATGTAGTTCCCATTAAAGACCCCGAAAATGTAAACAAATTACGTAAGGAAGCAGGGTTTGAATCCACGGTTGAAGAAAACGCAAAAGATTTGGGGATTGAATACAAAAAATATACTTATGACGAATTGAATAAAATACTAAAATAAAAGCGTTTGCTTACAGCTAATACAACGTATTTGGGAAGTTGGCTTAATGGGAATTTGGTTTTGTATTTGGGATAATTTGCTTCGCCTTTTCGCTATCTCTCGGGTGGGAAATCCGAAAACAGTTCTTAATTTAGTACCAAATCTCCTGTAGTGACGGAACGAAAGCGGTCAGACTGATACATCAATAAAAACAGCAAATCATAGTACATGCAAAAACAAAATTTGACAAAGATAAAATCCTTTATTGTAGGTGTTGTGACATTTTTAATTTTCGGTTTCCTTTTTTGGGAGCATTTTCATGGCGGTGTCACTAGTCATCATTTGCTACACCAACAAGATCTTCCTTCAATCTCAAATTGGTGGAGTGGTATACTATTGCCTATTCTTACTTGGTTTCTTTTGAGTAGGATTGAAAAAAGACTTGATAAAAATAATTCCCAAACACCAAAGACGAATAATTCTTTTAGCACCATTTTTTGGCTTTTTATAACAGGGTTAGCGTTTGGAATTTTGCTTTCAACTTCTTTTACTTATGAATATAAACCGTTCTTAGACAATGTTCTTTACATAATAATTATACTCAGCTTTATTATCCCAGTATATTACTCAGAATTTATTTTAGGGTTTATTCTTGGTATGACGTACACCTTTGGAGCAATAATTCCAACAGTATTTATACTAATAGTAGCAGTTATTGGTTTAGTCGCCTACAAACTTATCAGACCAATAATTTTGAGTCTGACCACCAGACTTGGGAATAGTTTTAATAAAAGCTAGAACCACTAACATCAGTTAGGCAATATGGTTGCTGATGTGTTCCTATAAAACATTTGGACAAAAAATCTGCCACATCTCCAAGTGCAAAACATTGTGCGTCAATTTAGAGTAACAGAAATCAATTTAATAATTTAATAAATCATGAAACAAAAAAAAATATTAATTCTACAATTATCAATATTAATCGGATTATTTCAATCTTGTTCAAATGAAGATAATCAAAATTCACCACCAACTATAACATCCGTTTATGTAGCCGGTTCAGAAAGTAATGGCACAAATTCAGTAGCTAAAATTTGGAAAGATGGAGTGCCAATTTCACTTAGTAATAGTAATTTAGACGAAATTGCAACTTCCGTATTTTTATACGGAGACGATGTTTATGCAGCAGGCACGGCTTCACAAAATTTATTTACATCAGCAAAAGCATGGAAAAACGGCATTGAAATTCCATTGCAAAACAGTCAAAATGCAGATGCAAATTCAATTTTCGTGTCTAACAATGATGTTTATATAACTGGAAATGAGAATACTGGCCAAAATATTATTGCTAAAGTTTGGAAAAATGGCATTCCAATAAGATTAACTGATAGTAACATAAATTCATATACAACCTCAATTTTTGTTAAAGGCAACGACGTATATATCACGGGGAAAGTATTTAATGGAGCCAAATATATCGCAACTCTATGGAAAAATGGAATAATTAATTCATTAACAAATGGTAACCAAGATGCATTGGCAAATTCAGTTTTTATTTCTGATAACAATGTTTATGTTACAGGTTACGAATCCTATGGAATAAAAAACATAACGAAAGTTTGGAAAAACGGCACAGTAATTTTATCTATTGATGGAACTTATGGAACATCTGCCTACTCAATTTTTGTAGATGGTAATGATATATATCTAGCAGGAAGAGAATTTACAGGTACTCATTACACCGCTCGAATTTGGAAAAATGGCGTCGCAACATCGCTAACTGATGGCAGTCAAGATTCAATCGCTTTAAGTGTTTATGTAAAAAATGGAGATGTATATGTAGCTGGAAGAGAGAAATTTGGCGCAAATAGTATGGCTAAATTATGGAAGAACGGTACAGAAATATTATCAACAAGTGGTAATCAAGCAGCAATGGCTACCTCAGTATTTGTAAAATAATAAAACTGTTAACGCGGATTTACAAACCGTTCACACAACAAGTATGCAAAAACACCCATAAAATTTTAGCAATTTATGAGAAAGATACAAAGTACCATTTCTCACATCTTAAACCAAACAGTAACCTAAAAACAAAAATGGATCTAAAAATTGCTACTGCTTTCAGATAGCGTTTTTTAGCGTAAATTGCTTGAAATAAAATTTTATATGCGATTATTACTTATTATTATCTGTTTGTGTTGTTTCAGTTGTAAAATTGAAAAAAATGTAAAAAATGCAGTACCAGACCTAACACTAGAAAAGAGCCTTAGGCCTGTGCATGATACGATTGGTTTTACAAAATACAATTGGCAATTAGATTCTATTTATAACCGTTTAGGGATTAAGGATTCTAAAAATAAGATGAAGTGGAAAGCAGCTATATGCCCGCATGACGATTATAAATACGCTGGACGTTGGTATTACGAATCGCTTAAAGGAATTAATGCCAACACGATTATTTTAATTGGTGTTGCACATCGCGCTCGAAACTTTAAACTTCAGGACAAAATCATCTTTGGAGATTTCACACATTGGCAATCGCCTTATGGTGATTTAAAAGTGTCTGATTTAAATGCTGAAATTATGGCGCAACTGCCAAAATCTTCCTACCTAGTTCATAACGATATGCAAGAGTTAGAACATTCTTTAGAAGCAATAGTACCTTTTTTACATCGCAAAAACAAGAACCTACAAATTATTCCAATACTGGTGCCGTATATCAATTACGAAACAATTGATAGCATAAGCGATGCACTTTCTGATGTGGTATCAAAAATTTTAAAAGAAAAGCATCTCAAGTATGGCAAGGACGTCGCAGTTGTCATTTCAAACGATGCAGTACATTATGGCAATGAAGAATGGAGTGGCGATTTAGCTCCTTTTGGAGTTGATGATGAAGGTACTAAAAAAGCTAGAGCTTTAGATATGGAGATCATTGAGAAGTGTTTAGTAAACGAAATTAATCCAGTAAAAGTGAAAACATTTACAGAATACACCGTACAAAATACGGATTACAAAGAATATAAATGGGTATGGTGTGGTCGTTATTCTGTGCCTTTTGGAGTGAGTTTTGCCAATAAATTAAACCAGGCATTATACAACAAACCTTTAACAGGGACTTTTTTAGGTTACGCATCAAGTATTGATCATGAACTTATAAAAGTAGAAGATTTAGGAATGGGAACTACAGCTATAGCCACTCAAAAACACTGGGTTGGATATGCAATTATAAAATATGAATAGAGCTGTAATTCTAAAGAGTAAAAACATCAATTAATAAAAATACGAACTGTATAAAAAAAATAGTCCCGACCGCACGAATTTTCAATCCTAGCCTCGAAAAGCATCCCTGCAAACACATAAATTTATCGTAAATGCTGTGCAAATGTTTCAGACTTTCAAAGATTTTTTAGTAAAAAGAATCCCTGTATTTATAACAAATGGATTGTATATCTTGTTTGAGTTATTTTTGAAAAAATAAGAAAACAACAACTTTTTTGTAAGCAAAATCGTTTATATTTACACACAAAGTTAGAATACTGTTTAATTCTAAAAAAAATATTATGAAAGAATACAAAGTAGAAAGTTTAATTTATTACTCTAAATTGACTCTAGATTCAAAGCATATTGCTAATGACTCAAAAAAAGAAATTCAGCAATTACTTGATAAATATGCCTCAAAAGGATACAGATTAACTACATCAACATCAACAAATTTTGGTTCTGCCATTTATATTCATTTGTATTTTGAAAAAGATGTTTAATTTAATTAAAGTAACTATATATTTTTCAAATTGATATCTGATATTATAAAGCCAATTCAAAGCATGCAAGCTTTAAATTGGCTTTATAATTGTAAAATAAATCCTTATTTTTAATCTAACTCTTTCTAAGGTTTTCCTCAAAATATCGCGCTTCGATTCTTATACTATCTTTAATTGAATTTTTAGCCCAAGCCAAACGCTTCTTCAAAATTTCAGTTTCGGATAAGTGCCAAACAATATTTGAATTGCGCAATCGATTCGTCAAGTTCTGAATGATGATTGCCGCCGAAACTGAAATGTTCAAACTTACGGTAAAACCAACCATCGGGATTTTAAGAAAACCATCGGCGCGTTGCAAAATTTCACTCGTCAACTATCAATATCTCGCTACACAAACAATAACACTATCGTAACGCAACCAAATCCTCTTTTTGATATCTTTATAAAAACATTTTGCAATGAAAAAAATAGTAGTTCTTATGTTGGTTTCATTTCTGTTCGTTTCCTGTTGGCCTACAACGGATTCCGGTGACTTTCCTCGTCAAGAATACAAACCGGTTATTATTACTCGGAGCGCCCTCGAAACCTCCATTGCTTTTCAAAATGCACAGCCTATTATTAAATCGGGAAAAATCTACATTAAGGACGATTTAATGTTTATCAACGATGTCAATAAAGGTTTTCATGTTTATGATTACACCGATCCTAAGAAACCTATCCGACTCCATTTTATAAAAGCTTCAGGCGCTACTGACTTAGCCATCAAAGGAAATACGGTGTACATCAATCAAGCAGTAGATTTAGTCACTGCCACTTTCGATCCTGCCACAAAAAAATTTACGGTTACTAACAGAAACAAAAATGTGTTTCCGCAAAAACAAGCTCCAAATGGTTCCGTGGCCAACACAAATCAAGATGAAATAATAATCGATTGGACTTTAACCAAGTAAAACATGAAAAAAATTATATCCTTAGTAATATTACTATTCATAATCGGTTGTTCACAAAGTGACAGCGCACAAAATGGCGACATAGGGCAAGGCGGTTCACTAGCTGTTTTTGCCATAAAAGGAAACTATTTATACGGTGTCGACCAGATGAAATTGAATGTATTCTCGCTAATTGACTCAGAAAAGCCCGTAAAAGTCAATGAGATTTTTATAGGTTTTGATATTGAAACCTTGTTTTCATACGGAGATAATTTGTTTATTGGATCTAGAAATGGAATGTTTATCTATTCGATCAGCAATCCTGAAAACCCAACAAAATTGTCAAGTGTACAGCACTTTACCGCTTGTGATCCTGTCATTGCCAATAGCACGCACTCCTATGTAACCTTAAATTCGAATACCACTTGCGGCAACAACACAAACGTTTTACAAGTTTATGACACCAAAGATTTAACGAATCCAAAATTAATTCATAGCAGAACACTCTCGCAACCTAAAGGCATTAGTTTTTATACCGCTGATTATTTATTGGTTTGCGATGATGTTATCAAGATATTCAATATTCAAAATCCTGCTGAACCTGTTTTAGTGCATGCCATTGACAAAAATTGCTTTGATTTAATTGTACGCGACAATACCTTATTTGCTATTGGGAACAACGGCGTATACCGCTATAAAATGAATCCGAGTAACATAAAAGACATACAACTGGAGAGTGAAACAACGTTTTAATGTTCCTCAAAATATCGCGCTTCGATTCGTTTAATATCTTTAATTGAATTTTTGGTCCAAGCCAAACGCTTCTCCAAAATTTCAGTTTCGGATAAGTGCCAATCGATGTTTGAATTGCGCAATCGATTCGTCAGGTTTTGAATGATGATTGCCGCCGAAACTGAAATGTTCAAACTTTCGGTAAAACCTACCATCGGGATTTTTAGAAAACCATCGGCACGTTGCAAAATTTCTTCGGATAATCCGTCTCTCTCTGTTCCAAAAAATAAAGCACTAGGTTTCGAAATATCAAAATCCTCCAACAAACAATCATTCTCATGTGGCGTAGTAGCTATGATTTGATACCCTTTACTTTTTAACGTATCTAGACAATTTGTAATGCTGTCGAAGGTATTGATGTCGACCCATTTTTGAGCGCCCATCGCAATTTCCTTGTCGATACTTTTCCCATAACGCTGTTCGATAACATTTAATTCCTGAATTCCGAAAATTTCACAACTCCGCATTACTGCGCTGGTATTGTGCATTTGAAAAATATCCTCCACAGCAATTGTAAAATGCTTGGTTCTGTTTTGCAATACTTTTTGAAATTTTTCTTTGCGATTATCGGTTAGGATATTTTCGAGGAAAGCGAGGTACTCTAAGTCAATCATTATGGATTGTTTTTTTGCAAAAATAGTGAAAATAAAAAATAGCCACAGATTCACTGATTTATCATTTGTTTAGTACAACATAAAAAAAGCAACAGAACAAAAATTAACCGCTAATTCGCAGATTTAATTGTTTGATTAATTTTAAAAAATCTTTAAGTATGTGGTAAAAAAAAGTGCAAATACTTAAATTCCCTGTTCTTTTTTAGTATTTTAACCTTCCAATATAAAGCCTAATTCAAAAATAATCTGTGAATCTGTGGCGAAAAAATATAACTATGAAAAAGAAATTAGTAGTATTGACCGGAGCAGGAATCAGCGCCGAAAGTGGCATAAAAACTTTTCGTGATAGTGACGGATTATGGGAAGGTCATAACGTACTAGATGTGGCCACGCCGGAAGGTTGGTATAAAAACCCGGCTTTGGTCTTGGACTTTTACAATCAAAGACGAAAACAATTGAAAGAAGTGGAACCTAATCTTGGGCATCTGATTCTGGCCGAATTAGAAATCGATTTTGAGGTGTACATAATCACACAAAATGTGGATGATTTACACGAACGTGCGGGAAGTTCTAATGTATTGCATTTGCATGGCGAATTATTGAAAGTAAGAAGCACTAAAAACCCAGATTACATCATGGATTGGCTGGACGATTTGAATTTTGGTGATTTTGACGAAAACAAGAATCAATTGCGCCCACATATCGTTTGGTTTGGCGAAGAAGTTCCTGCGCTTGATGAAGCTATAACACTTACTGAAAGTGCCGATTATTTTGCGGTAATCGGTACTTCTTTGCAAGTCTATCCTGCGGCTGGACTTATTGATTTCACACGTCGGGAAACACCTATTTTTTATATTGATCCAAAGCCAATAAAAATCCCAAATCTCAGAAATCCATTGGAGGTTATTCCTGAAGTGGCTTCAAAAGGCGTTGAAATCATGAGGAAGCATTTACTACATAAATTGCAATGAGAATGGCAATAGCAATGAAAATGGCAATGCCAATGCCAATGGCAAAAAATCAATTATAAGGGCAATAAAAGTCTATACTTATACTCCATTACTTGTAACTTATAACTATTTTTGTGACTTTCGAACAAACAACTAAACAATGACTACTTTAAACGAATTGAATGCTATATCGCCAATCGACGGAAGATATAGAAACAAGACTATTTCGCTGGCTCCCTTTTTCTCTGAAGAAGCCT
The DNA here is from genome assembly GCF_056428945.1 of Flavobacterium sp. GNP010. Taxonomy (NCBI): domain Bacteria; kingdom Pseudomonadati; phylum Bacteroidota; class Flavobacteriia; order Flavobacteriales; family Flavobacteriaceae; genus Flavobacterium; species Flavobacterium sp. GNP010. The sequence goes on from NZ_JBWJVK010000008.1 coordinate 63,898, forward strand.
TAATCAAATACCGCGTATTGGTTGAAATTGAATATTTCATTGCTTTGTGCGAGGTGCCTTTGCCTCAACTTGCAGGAGTACATTCGGATTTATTTGAAAGTTTACGCAACATTTATAAAAATTTCTCTACGGAAGATGCCCTTTGGATTAAAGAAACGGAGAAAGTAACCAACCACGATGTAAAAGCGGTGGAATACTTCATCAAAGATGCTTTTGAAAAATTAGGATTATCAGAATATAAAGAGTTTATCCACTTTGGATTAACATCTCAAGATATTAATAACACGGCGATACCGTTATCTACAAAAGAAGCTTTCGAGAAAGTGTACATGCCTTCTTTGATTACTTTGACATCAAAATTGAAAGATCTAAGTATCGAATGGAAGGACGTTCCAATGCTTGCACGCACGCACGGACAACCGGCTTCTCCTACTCGTTTGGGGAAAGAAATTGGTGTTTTTGTAGAACGTTTAGAGGAACAAATGCGTTTGTTGTTTAATATTCCTTTTGCAGCTAAATTTGGTGGAGCAACTGGAAATTATAACGCACATCACGTAGCGTATCCACAAATTGACTGGAGAAATTTTGGAGGGAAATTTGTGGAAGATATTTTAGGATTGCACCACTCCTTCCCTACTACACAAATTGAACACTACGATCATTTCGCAGCCTTTTTTGATGCGTTGAAAAGAATAAACACGATCATCATTGATTTAGACCGAGACATTTGGACCTATGTTTCGATGGAGTATTTTAAGCAAAAAATAAAAGCAGGTGAAATAGGATCATCAGCCATGCCGCATAAAGTAAACCCAATTGATTTTGAAAATTCCGAAGGGAATTTAGGAATTGCAAATGCGATATTCGAACATTTATCGGCTAAATTACCTTTGTCAAGATTACAACGTGATTTAACAGACAGTACGGTTTTAAGAAATATTGGTGTACCAATGGGACATACCTTAATCGCTTTTGAAGCTACTTTGAAAGGATTAAACAAATTGTTGTTGAACGAACCAAAATTTCACGAAGATTTAGAGAAAAACTGGGCAGTTGTAGCTGAAGCAATCCAAACGATCTTGCGTCGGGAAGGATATCCTAATCCGTATGAAGCCTTAAAAGGATTGACTAGAACCAATGAAGCGATTGATAAAAACGCCATTCACGGGTTTATTACAACCCTAGATGTTTCGGACGAAATAAAAGCAGAATTGATGCAAATTACACCTAGTAATTTTCTTGGCATATAAGTTTTAAGAAATTATTCAATTGAATTAAATCCCTTCGAAAGGAAGTCAAATTTCTTTCGAAGGGATTTTTTATTATCAAAAAATCGTAAAAACGAGGAGGAGTATCCTAAAAAATGAATACTATTTTATACCTTTCAATACACTTTTAAATTGAAGTAAATTGTTCGCCAAATTGATTACCTTATTTCTTGTTTAAAAATAAAAAGACAAATAACATTTCATGCCAAAAAATAAAATCTTAATCCTGTTTTCACATCCATTGTTCGAGAAATCACATGCGAACAAAGCGTTAGTGAATCATATTCCCGATTCAGAAAATATTACTTTTCATGATTTATACGAACAATATCCAAATTTTGATATTGACGTAAAATTCGAACAAGATTTATTGAGCAAACATGACATCATCATTTGGCATCATCCTATGTATTGGTACAGTTGCCCTCCTTTAATGAAGCAATGGATTGATATGGTTTTAGAACACAATTGGGCTTATGGAAAAAAGGGGAAAGCATTACAGAATAAAATAATTTTTCAAGTCATTACAACAGGTGGCGATAAAGAAAATTATTGTGAAACTGGCAGCGATCGCTACAGTATTCTAGAATTGCTAGAGCCCTTTAACCAAACCGCAAAAGTGTGTAACATGATTTATTTACCTCCTTTTGTGGTGCACGGAACACATAATATGAAGAGTGAAGATTATGAAAAAAATGGTTTGATTTATGGCTATTTTTTAGAGTATATAGAAAATTACGATTTAAATACAGATGAAATTTTGCAATTCCATTATTTGAACGAATGGTTTGCAACAATACAAACCTAATATGGATACTAATTTTTTACTTCAGGCTATTATCTACCTAACAGCATCTGTAATTTGTGTGCCAATTGCAAAAAAATTAGGCTTAAGTTCCATTCTAGGCTATTTGTTTGCTGGAATAATTATTGGCCCTTTTGTTCTTGGACTGATAGGTCAAGAAGGCCAGGATATAATGCATTTTGCAGAATTTGGAGTAGTCATGATGCTTTTTTTAATTGGTCTTGAACTAGAACCCAGTAAGTTTTGGAAAATGCGAAGGTTCATTCTTGGTATGGGTTCTATGCAACTAATAGGCACAACAGTACTAATGTTTGTAGGATGTCTCATTTTTATGGACTGGAAGTGGGAAAGTGCCTTGGCAATTTCGCTAGCACTCGCACTATCGTCAACAGCTATTGTCTTACAAACATTGAAAGAAAAAGGGCTGTCGAACAGCTCTGTAGGGAGTTCTTCTTTTGCGGTTTTACTTTTCCAAGATATTGCTGTAATCCCAATATTAGCCTTTTTACCACTACTATCCTCGGTCAATCTTGAGCTTAGCAATGACGCGCCTCAATCATTAATCACGGGTTATCAAAGTTGGTTGCAAACGGTAATTGTTTTCGGAATTCTTGCGACAATCTATTTTGCAGGTCGCTTTTTGTTTGTTCCGTTGTTACAAATCATTGCAAAAACGAGGTTGCAAGAATTGTTTACCGCTTCGGCATTATTGCTCGTTGTAGGTGTTTCCTATATGATGCAATTAATTGGCTTAAGTCCTGCACTTGGCGCATTTATGGCAGGTGTCGTACTGGCAAACTCTGAATTCCGTCATGAATTAGAAGGCGATATTGCGCCTTTCAAAGGACTGCTTCTTGGTTTGTTCTTTTTGGGAGTTGGTGCCTCAATCAATTTCCAGTTAATAATTGACAATCCGCTATTTATTTTTGCTTTTGGAGCCATTCTAACCATAGTGAAATTTATAGTTTTGTTTTTTACACGTCGATTTTATAAAAAAAAATTGGATCAAAATTTACTTTTCGCTTTTGGCTTAAGCCAAGCAGGTGAATTTGGTTTTGTGATTATGAGTTTTTGCATGCAATTGAATATCATACCTAATATTTTAGCCAACCAGATTATGGCTGTCATAGCGATGAGTATGGTTGCCACACCTTTTTTATTATTGATCAATGAGCGAATAATCTATCCCAACACCAGAACTAAAGAAAAGGAAACCAAAAAAGAGAATGATTACATCGATGAAGATAATCCAGTTATCATAGCAGGTTTTGGACATTTTGGAAGCACGGTTGGCCGACTGTTGAGAGCTAATAAAATAAAAACAACTATTTTAGATTATGATTCAGACCGTATCGATTTACTCCGAAAAATGGGTTTTAAAGTGTATTATGGAGATGCAACCCGATTGGAATTATTGAAAGCCGCAGGTTGCGAAAATGCGAAAGTTTTTATCGCTGCTATTGATAATCCTACTGTCAATCTCCAAGTAATTGAGGTATTAAAAAAACACTTCCCAAATTTAAAAGTATTAACTCGTGCTCGAAACAGAAATGATGCCTATGAACTCATCGATCATAAAGTCAAACATATTTATCGAGAAACCTTATACAGTGCTGTCAATATGGGTGTTGATGCGTTGGTAGAATTGGGACTTCGAAAATATACTGCAACTAGACAAGGGCAACAATTTATAAAATACGACGAAATTACGACTCGTAAATTAGCTGAAAAACGCCATGATAAAATGGCCTATATGATTACTGTTAAGGAAGAAATTGAGTTGCAAGAGCAACTACTTAAAGCCGACGTTTATTCTCAAGTGGCGGCAACAAACCACAGCTGGGACAGTCAGCATTTAAAAGACAACTTAGCAGATGTATCCGAATCAACTGAATCGTAGCACTACACTTTTTACCAACAAAAAAAGCATAATTACCATCCAAGAAAAGGAAGTAATTATGCTTTTTTTTATGATTTTGAAATAGGATTATCTCGAATAATTCGGTGCTTCTTTTGTAATAGTTACATTATGAGGGTGACTTTCATTAATTCCGCTTGCAGTAATGCGCACAAAACGTCCTGTATCTTGCAAAGTAGGAATATCTTTTGAACCACAATAGCCCATACCGGCACGAAGACCGCCAATGAACTGTTGCATACTTTCGTTTAATTCTCCTTTGTAAGGAACGCGACCCACAATTCCTTCTGGAACAAGTTTTTTTACATCATCTTCAACATCTTGAAAATAACGGTCTTTTGATCCTTCTTGCATCGCTTCAACAGAACCCATTCCGCGGTAGGATTTGAATTTTCTTCCTTCAAAAATAATTGTTTCACCGGGAGATTCCATTGTTCCAGCTAGCAAAGAACCTAGCATCACACAATCAGCTCCAGCAGCAATTGCTTTCGGGATATCACCAGTATACCGAATTCCACCATCTGCAATTACAGGTACACCTGAACCTTTAATGGCAGCAGCTACTTCAAGAACAGCAGAAAACTGAGGAAAACCTACACCCGCAACAATACGAGTAGTACAAATAGAACCTGGACCAATTCCTACCTTTACACCGTCTGCACCATTTTCAACTAAAAATTTAGCGGCCTCCGGAGTAGCGATATTACCGACGATAACATCTATTTGTGGAAATTTACTTTTAACTTCTTTTAATACATTGACAACACCTTGCGTATGCCCATGAGCAGTATCGATAATAATAGCATCAACGCCAGCATTTACCAAGGCTTCCGCTCTAAGAACAGCGTCACCTGTTACGCCAATAGCTGCAGCTACACGTAGACGACCAAAAACATCTTTATTAGCGATAGGTTTCTGGGTTAATTTAGTGATATCTCTAAAAGTAATTAAACCCACTAATTTGTACGACGCGTTTACGACTGGTAATTTTTCAATTTTATGGCCTTGCAAAACTACTTCTGCTTGTTCTAATGATGTACCTTCGGCAACAGTCACTAAATTTTCACTAGTCATTACCTCTACTATAGGTCTTGTATTATTTCTTTCAAAACGCAAATCCCTGTTGGTAACAATTCCTTTCAATATTTGGTTTTCATCTACGATTGGAATACCTCCAATACCAAATTCCTTCATTGCATTTTTAGCATCTGCAACTGTAGAAGTCAATGGTAAAGTAACGGGATCAATGATCATTCCTGACTCTGCACGTTTCACTTTACGAACCTTAGCAGCTTGTTGTTCAATAGTCATGTTTTTATGCAAAACACCTATTCCGCCCTCTTGTGCCATAGCAATTGCCATTGCACTTTCTGTTACTGTATCCATAGCAGCAGATACGATTGGAACGTTTAGCGTAATATTTCGAGAAAATTTAGATTTAATACTCACTTCGCGCGGAAGTACATTAGAGTAATTTGGGACTAATAGAACGTCATCGTAAGTTAATCCTTCGCCGATAATCTTGGTGTTGTGTGCGATCATTGCAATTGTAGTTGGAGTTTAATTGCGTGCAAATATAGACAATCTTAACCAAAAAAACGAGCATTAAATGCAATAAAGTATAAGTCACATCTGGAGCTATTCTTGCAAATCCTTAATTACTAAATTAATACTCAACTCATTGCGCTACGAAAGTCTAAACATCGTATAACACTAGAAAATTATGTTTCAATTGTACTGAGTTAAGTACTAGTTTTCATCACGTTATTTGTGAAAAAATTATAAAATTTTAGAACGAAACAGAACCCATGAAAGCAAACCGCTATTTTTTCTTATCCTTAAAAATAACATTAAGCCCCAATTGAAAGGATGCACTATTGGCTTTTGTGACATCCTTATACTCCAAAAGATTGTCCGCAAGTACATAAAAATTAACAGGTCCAATCATACTCGAAATCCCCAAACCAATATTTTTATAAGAATAGGAGTCAATAGTATATGTAGCCTTCATATCCAAGCCATCGAAAATTCTTCTTCGGTAATAAGTGGTCAATGCAAGCAAAGGGGTTTTAGGCGTTGACATTACAAATAATTGAGCACCGAGAGCGCTTTTATAAATGCTTTCGTTACTACTATTTGCGCAATTACAATCTTCAGCAACGTCTTCTTCAAATGAGTATTGGATCGAACTATTAAACTTGGTTGGGCGCCAAGTTGTGTATTTAGTGTATAAAGTATCTAAAGGAATCGCATCTTTAAATTCTTCAAAAACATCACCTACAGAACCTCCAGAGCTAAAACTTGGCGTTACTCCTTCGTATTTGTAGCTTCCTTTTAACGTCAAGCTTTCTACTTCTTTACTATGTTTTATAAAACCAAAATCAATTATACTTGCAGTAATCTGTAGGTTTTTTTTGGGGTAATACGTAAAACCTGCATCTAAACCCAAACCTAGATTACCACCTAACAACGCTCTTTTGGTAATGTCTTTGACCACATTAGGCTCATAATTGTCATCGTTGTAATTTGAAAGTCCAGAAGTGTTGAGTTCCAAGTTAGAAAAAATTTGCTGTTCATAGACACCTTGAGTTGATGGAACGGTATAAATGTAGCCTGAATTATTAACAGAACTAACATTATAAATACTGGAATAAATTTTTCCTCGCACACCCACAATCAATTTATCACTCACATTTTTATGAAATCCCAGATGAAATACGGATAGCATTTCTGCTTTAACATTAATATCTGCTAAACTAAAAACTTTACCTAAATAATCTCTATTGCCGTCTATAGCCAAAATTGCCAAATCCTTCGGCATATAACTTAAAAAATCAAATTCCTGATACATACCAAACGACACATACGAATCACTTTCTTGTCCTCTTAACTTAAAGCCTCCGCTGAATAATTCCAGCTGTTCGTTGACCGCAACATTGTCTTTATTAGTGGAAGATAATATCACATTACGCAGTTTTACATTAAAATCTACACCATCATTTGCCAGTAAATCATAAGCCGAAAAACCGCTTGAACCAACATTCGCAGAAATAGCAGACAAAAACGGAACCCCAAAATACCAGTTGTACTTGACATCGGCACCTGGATTAGTCATTAACGTCTGTGGGATCGAAGTGAAATTATAAAGTAATTGTTTATTTTGTGAATAGCTGATTGCCGTTAGCATTAGCACAAAAACTAAAATATTTTTTCTCATTCTACTACAAAATAAGCAGTTACACCTGAACGCAATTTCAAACTACCTGGACTATTTTCATTCAATTGTGGTCCGGACATCATTTGTAATATGAATGCAATTTTTGTAGTTCTTTTTAATAAATCAAGTTGCGTATTTTCGAATATTTCAGTTTTAGTTACTTTGTTTTCTGAACCAGAATACGGTGGTATAGTAAAGTTTGAAGTATAAAGCTGTTGATTGTTGTTATCTAGAAAAACTAAATCAATAGTATATCCCCTATTGATTGTATTGCTCACTTCAAAAAAAAGATCAACTCTTCTTAATTTATCTGTGAAAAATTTTTCAGTAAATATGTTTGTAGTTGATACATCAAAAAAAACGGGCTCTTCTATTCCGCCAGTTACAAATTGATTAGCTGGGACATCAAAATACGCCAAATTCGATACTAATACAGGTTCTAATTTCACATTATTCACTTGATCATAATCCAAATCACTCGCACATGAAAACGAAATTAAGACCAGTAAAATTGAACCTAAAATGCTGTAAATAGGTTGTTTTTTATGCATAAAAAGTAGTTTATAGGAGAATTAGTGACCGTTTATAGTTAACGTTCTAATCATAAATTTATTATTTTTAAGTTGAATAGTGCATCAATTATTTTGTATTAATTTTAATGAAATTCCCCAAATAATTTAGAAGCCTCATTATAAGCACTTTCAAAACTCATCGGGCTCATATCTGTCTTTTCTTTTTGTGCAGTAAAATACGATAATAACTTCTCAGTGGGCATATTCCCTGTTAAATGATCTGTCGCCATTGGGCATCCGCCAAAACCTTGAACAGCACCGTCAAATCGGCGACAACCGGCTTTATATGCTGCATCAATTTTTTCAAACCACTTATCCGGTGTGGTATGCAGGTGAGCGCCAAATTCAATTTCTGGGTACTTCGGAATCAAATTTGAAAACAAATAAGAGATTACTTCCGGTGTTGAAGTTCCTACAGTATCCGAAAGTGATAAAATTTTCACTCCCATAGAAGCTAATTTCTCCGTCCACTCTCCTACGATCTCTGTACTCCACAAATCGCCATAAGGATTGCCGAAACCCATTGAAAGATAGGCCACAACTTCTTTATTACTTGTATCAGCTATTTCTAAAATTTCTTGCAACGTTAGCAACGACTCTGCAATTGTTTTATGTGTATTCCGCATTTGAAAATTTTCAGAAATCGAAAATGGAAAACCTAAATATTGTATTTCAGCATGTTTTGAAGCCAAAGTAGCTCCTTGTGTATTTGCAATAACAGCTAACAATTTACTTGTTGTTTGTGATAAATCAAGTTGTGCTAAAACTTCTGCGGTATCCTGCATCTGCGGAATTGCTTTGGGAGAAACGAAACTTCCAAAATCGATAGAATCAAATCCTACACGCAATAAAGATTGGATATATGCTACTTTTCTTGCTGTAGGAATAAAAGGTTTTATGCCTTGCATGGCATCTCGTGGGCATTCGATAATTTTTATTGCTTCCATAGAAGTCCAAAGATAGGTAAAATCAGATTTCACGAAATCGTTTTTTAATAATTTTTCAAATCCAAAAAATATTCCACTTTTTAGGAATAAAAAATATTATTCCATATTTATGGAATAAATTAAAATATTCCACTTTTATGGAATATTTAAGCGAAAATTATTTTCTGATTCATTTTTTAATTATATTTGAAAAATGATAGGTATAATTACAGGAGATATCGTCAATTCAAGGAAACTGTCATCCGAAATATGGATGGATGGTTTGAAGGAATTATTGAATGTTTTTGGAGAAAACCCAACCGAATGGGAGATTTACAGAGGAGATGAATTTCAATTAGAAATTAAAAATCCAGAAGACGCGCTGCGAATTGCTTTGCGAATAAAAGCCTATTTTAAAACTTTGAAACTCGATGCTCGAATGAGTATTGGTTTTGGAGACAAAACATATACAGCAAATAAAATTTCTGAAAGTAACGGAACTGCTTTTTTGCGCTCGGGCGAAGTTTTTGCAACTTTAAAGAAACAAAAAATCAATTTAGCCATAAATTCTAGTGATGAAGCGTTTAATGCCGAAATCAATATGATGTTGCGATTGAGTCTAACTTTTATGGACAATTGGTTAGTGCAACAAGCAGAATTAGTATTAATATCTATAGAAAACCCATCACTTTCACAAGAGGAAATTGGCATAAAATTAGGGATTAACCAAGCAGCAGTTAGTAAAAGACAAAAACGTGCTCAATTTCATTTGGTGATGGAAATGGAACGTTATTTTAGAAATAAAATCAAAACCATCAACACATGATTATTTTTGTAAAACTGCTTTTGGCGCATTTATTAGGTGATTTTTTATTGCAACCTACTTTATGGGTTTTAGATAAAGAAAGTAAAAAACACAAGAGCAAATACCTTTACATCCATACTTTTTTACACGGAATAGTAGCTTGGATTTTCGTTGGAGAAATGGAATTTGGATGGTTTGCATTGGGATTAGCCTTAACACACGGAGGCATCGATTTGATGAAATTGCAATTCCAAAACAACAAAACAAAACGCACGTGGTTTGTGCTCGATCAAATTTTGCATTTAATATCCATTGCCATAATTGTTGGACTTTATAAAAATTTATCTGTTGACTTTACCGCTTTTAACATTCAATTTTGGGTACTGATGACCGGAATTTTATTGCTAACAAAACCCACTTCCATAGTAATCAAAAATGTCATTTCGATTTGGACACCCGAGAGCAAAAACAACAACGACGATTCGCTTGAAAATGCTGGAAATTATATTGGTATTCTGGAACGCCTATTTGTTTTTTGCTTCATACTGACAGCACATTTCGAAGCCATTGGCTTTTTATTGGCCGCCAAATCCATCTTCCGTTTTGGAGATTTGAAAGAAGCAAAGGACAGAAAACTGACAGAATACGTACTTATCGGTACACTGTTGAGTTTTGGAATCGCACTATTGACTGGCTTTTTAATACAATATGGATTACTGCATTTTAGCTAAAATCTTTTTATTTATGGCTTTCACCAAAGCGGGACCTTCATAAATAAAACCTGTGTAAAGCTGCACTAAACAAGCGCCTGCCTCTAACTTTTCAATCGCATCATCAGCAGAATGAATTCCACCCACTCCAATGATAGGAAAGGCTTTATTACTTTTTTCAGACAGGAACCGAATAACCTCAGTAGCTCGTTTTGCTAATGGTTTCCCGGATAATCCACCCATTTCTGTCTTATTTTCAGACTGCAAGCCGTCACGAGAAATAGTCGTATTTGTAGCAATTATGCCAGCTATTTTAGTTTCCTTAATAATATCAATAATGTCTAACAGTTGCTCATTGGTCAAATCTGGAGCAATTTTTAACAAAATTGGCTTTTGCTTTAGCTTAGCTAAATTTTTATTCTGCAACGTTTGAAGCAATTGTGTAAGCGGTTCTTTATCTTGTAAGGCGCGCAGATTTGGTGTGTTTGGAGAGCTGACATTTACCACAAAATAATCAACATAATCATACAAGGCATCAAAACATATTTCATAATCTGAAGTGGCCTCTTCGTTTGGCGTCAACTTATTTTTTCCAATGTTCCCACCTATCAATACGCCATTGTTTTTTTTCAAACGCTCAACAGCTGCAGTAACTCCGCCGTTATTGAATCCCATTCGGTTAATGATAGCGCTATCTGATTTCAAGCGAAACAATCGCTTTTTTGGATTCCCGTCTTGACTTTTTGGTGTTAATGTTCCTATTTCGATAAAACCAAAACCAAAATTGGACAGTTCTTTATACAACTTAGCATCCTTATCAAACCCAGCAGCTAAACCAACCGGATTTTTAAATTTCAATCCGAAGATTTCAGTCTCTAAACGGGGATCATTGCATTCATATAAAAATCTGAAAAGGAATGTAAATCCTGGGATTTTTGAAAAAAAGCGAATCAAAGAAAAAGTAAAATAATGAACTTTCTCTGGATCAAACAAAAAAAGGAAAGGACGAATAAGTGATTTGTACATAGTTGTTGTGTTGTTGTTGCAAAAATAGAACTATCTCAACAATAATTAAATACTTATAAAAAAAATACACAACATTTTTAACTGGGTAACCACTAAAAAGGCAGATAAACAGTTGCTAAATAAAACTTTAAAAAAACAAAAAAATAAAATACATTACACTGTTTTATAGTATTTTATGATTTTTAAATCCTACTTTAAAACTTCATCTAAAATAATAGGAGATGCTTTTCTCAATCATTTTTAGTACCTTGTACAAAATGATTAAGTGTAAAAAGCACTACATACAAATCTTAAATCTATGATCATGAAGAATAAATTAATTTTTACGGCAGTATTACTTTGCAATTTTCAACTTTTCTATGCACAAGAAACTAAATCAGACTCTACAAAAGTTGCCACGAAAACAACAATTACTACAGTTACAATAATTAAAGACACTGTTCAAGTTGCCGCTAAAGTCACTCCTAAAATAGCCACAGCTGCCGAAAAAGAAGCACTGGCAAATGAGTCTAAGGCACTACGGGATAAAATGAGGCAAGAAAAAAAAGCATTGAAAGAAGCCAAAGAAACTGAAAAAGAAAAAAAGGATTTTGAAAAAAAACAAAAAGCGTTCAACAAGCGCCAAGATAAAATCCTTTCTGGTGAAAAATCAGTAAGCAAGATCAAAACAAAAATATCCAACGAGGAAAAAAGTTTAATAAAACTTAAAGAACGATTTGAAGGAAAAAAAGCAAAAGGGAAATTAAGTCCGATACAGATTGAAAAAGAAAATATCAAAATCAGCAAAAGTCAAATAAAATTAAATAGACTAGAAGAAGATCTAAATAAAGCCGAAGCAAAACTCGCAAAAACAAGAGATTAATGCAAACCACCTTCGGGTGGTTTTTTTATTAGAAAGAGAGGATATCAAAGTATTCAAATAAAACTCAAGCCAATTAAACCCCATATAAAAAAACAAATTGGCGGTCATTTAGTTGCTGCTCTATTTCATAAAACCTCCTAAAAAAAAGTTTATATTTGCATCAAAACAAATCACAATGCAACATATAATAGACCGTTTCATAAGTTACGTAACAATTGATACAGAATCTGATGCTAGTTCAGAAACTACACCTAGCACAAAAAAACAATGGGATTTAGCCCATAAATTAGTTGAAGAACTTAAAACAATAGGATTACAAGACGTTACTATAGATGACAAAGCCTATATCATGGCAACTTTACCCAGTAATGTCAGTCATGAAGTTCCAGTAATTGGGTTTATTTCGCATTTTGACACCACACCAGATTTTACCGGAGCCAATGTAAAACCTCAAATCGTCTCCAACTATGACGGGAATGATATTGTATTAAATGCTGAGAAAAATATTATTCTATCTCCAAGTTATTTCAAAGATTTATTGCAGTACAAAGGGCAAACCTTAATTACAACTGACGGAACTACACTCCTAGGTGCCGATGATAAAGCAGGCATTACCGAGATTGTTACTGCAATGGAATTTCTTGTAAACAATCCCGATATCAAGCACGGGAAAATCAGAATTGGCTTTACACCCGATGAAGAAATTGGACGTGGTGCGCATCATTTTGATGTGGCTAAATTTGGAGCAGACTGGGCGTACACTATGGATGGCAGCCAGATCGGCGAATTAGAATATGAAAATTTTAATGCGGCTGGAGCCAAAATTACTTTCAAAGGAAAAAGCGTACATCCTGGCTATGCCAAAGGAAAAATGATCAATTCGATGTTGATTGCTAATGACTTTATAAATGAATTACCGGCTGGCGAAACTCCAGAAGAAACCAAAGGATATGAAGGTTTCTTTCATGTACACCACCTGACTGGAAGTATAGAAGAAACTGTTTTGGAATTAATCATTCGCGATCATAACAAGAAAAAATTTGAGAAACGCAAAGAACTAATCGAGAAAATTACTCGTAAAATCAATAAGAAATTTGCGAAACAATTTGGTGAAGATATTGTTATTACGGAAATTAAAGATCAGTATTACAATATGAAAGAAAAGGTACTTCCTGTAAAACATATTGTTGATATTGCCGAAAAAGCAATGAAAGAACTCGGAATTAAACCGCTAATAAAACCTATTCGTGGCGGAACAGACGGTTCTCAATTATCCTACAAAGGATTGCCATGCCCAAATATTTTTGCTGGTGGACATAATTTTCATGGCAAATATGAATACGTTCCCGTAGAAAGTATGCAAAAAGCAATTGAAGTAATTGTGAAAATTGCCGAATTAACTGCGATAGAAGATACATTAATAAAATAGTACATTGGAATCCATCAAACAAAGCCATTCGTGGGAGAAAACAACAATTGATTGGAAGAAATAGGGTTTCTAAAATTATATATTAGAAGCAATTGCCAATGAAAAGCCTGGAAAGAAGACTAAGCCTCAAAAAATGAGGCTTAGTTACTAAACTGCTTCAAGAAGAATTAATACAGATCCTAATTTAGCACAAGCATTTGAAAAATTCTCCTCTTCAAAACAATATGAATTCTTAGAATATATTGAAACTGCTAAACTGAAAGAAACCAAACTCTCTCAGATTGAGAAAATTAAACCAATGATTAAAGAAAGCATTGGTTTAAATGATAAATACCGATATAATTAAGTCCCAACTCTGACGCTCAGATTTGGGACTTTTTTTATGTAAAAAATCTTGACAAAATGCTTCTTACTTTAATCCAATTTAACTTCGTTCTATCTAGAAGTATTTAATAATTTATTTAAAGTGTTATCAAAATTACATCCGTTTTAACAGATAATTATTTAATACATTAAAAAACTTAACATTGGCCGATTGATAAAATCATTACATTTACTTACAATGAAATAACAATTTCATAACATTAAAAAAAATACAAATTAAATATTTATAAAAACTACACTAAAAATACATCTTATGGCACTAAATGAAGAACAAGACACAACACCATCGGCTCCGCTACAACCTGAGATCAAGAAGCCCACACGAGCTAAAAGAACAGTAGTGGCAAAACCAACGGTTTCGGAACCAGTGGAAATAACACCACCCGTAATGGAAGAAGTACTGCTCGAAACTATAGAAATAGCGACTTTTACCTTAGATAACAACAGTGATGACAATGCCGACTTAATACAGAAAAAAAGTAAAAAGGAAACTAAAAACAAAGTAAAAATGAAAGACAAAGACAAGAAAAAGGCTAAAAAAGCCGATGCAAAAGAAAAAGCGAAACAAAAAGCAAAAGCAAAAGCCAAAAAGGCTAAAAAAGCCAAAAAAGATAAAGCGAAGAAAGAAAAATTAAAAACAAAGATAAAAGCTAAAAAAGCCAAAGCAAAATCAAAAAAAGCAAAGAAGAATAAAAAAAATAAAAAATAGAAATCCTATTTTTAAGAAAAAGTCCCAACTTGAAAGTTACAAGTTGGGACTTTTTTTATACTGAAAAAGTTAAATTATTTTTTATTCAAGGCTGCACTCATTTCCATTGAAATAGCAGAACGCTCCATTTTTAATTTACCTGACATGGTTTCTACCACTACAGTAGTCTCTGCTAGTTCAGAAACTTTTCCGTGAAGACCACTTTTTGTGATGATTTTATCACCTACTTTCAAAGCGCTTTCAAATTCTTTTTCATTTTTAGCTTTTTTCTGTTGTGGTCTAATCATAAAAAAATAGATGACTACAAACATTAATAAAAACGGTGCAAATTGAGTTAATTGTTCCATGATTTAATTTATTTTTTTAATTGGTTATTACATTAAACCACGACCGGCTTTAATGATTCTTTTGTTGGCCTCTAATTCTTTTACTAAATTATCTAAAATTCCGTTGATAAAAATACTGCTTTTAGGCGTAGAATATTCTTTGGCAACTTCTAAATACTCATTCAATGTTACTTTTACGGGAATGGATGGGAATTTCAAAAATTCACAAATGGCCATTTTCAGGATTATAGTGTCAATCTCAGCAATACGTTCTGTATCCCAGTTGGGTGTTTTATCCAAATATTCTTTGGCCAAATCTGCTTCGTTTAAAACCGTTTTCCGGAACAAATCCTTAACAAAATCCTTATCCTCATTGTCTTTGTACAACTTTGGCACTCTAAAATTATCGTTCTCTCCAGATTTAATGGCTTTCAATTGCTTGATGATGTGCGTATTCACTACTGGAATATCATCTACCCAAGTCAATTTGTCGTCCTCTAAATATTCGTATAATTTTTCATTAGGAACAATTACTTCCATAAATAAATCAACGATGAATTGTCTATCTTCTTCAAATGTATTTACTGAATTGCTCATGTAATTTGTATACAAATCACTCGCTTTCACATCATTCAAAAGCAATAAAATATAATCATCGTTTAAGGACCAATTATTGATTTTACGATTTTCAAGCGCAATACTTAGTGAATTGTTTTCGGAAAGAATTTGAAAAATTTGATTTTTGATAAACTTTTCGTTGGGTTTACGTTCCTCAGGAGTTGCAAGATGCTTTAAACTTGATTTGTGCAAAAAGATAGTTTCTGTTTTACATATTTCAATCAAAGACGAAAGCATAATAAGGTATAAATCTTGAATGTTATCGATGCTGTAAAAAAGGAATTTTTCTTCTTTTTCCAGATTATCTGAACCACTTTGATGCATTGCATAAATGGACTGCATAACTTTAACGCGAATGTGTCTTCTATTTACCACCTTGTAAGAACTTTTTTAATTAGGGCGCAAAAATAAGAATTTCATTTTTTAAAATAAAATATATAAATGCTTATTTTAAAAAGTTATCAGTATTCAGCCTGAGTTTTCAGCACTAGCTGAGCCCTTCGACTGAATACTGAATACCAACTATTTTCTATTTATTCTCTAATTTTCTTTGATCAATTCTGTTTTGAGCTATCGTCAAAGCTGCCTGATGTGTTGTTATTTTATTGGCAAGTGCAAAATCAAAAATTTCTAAAGTTGTATTGTAAATATTTTCTGTTTTACGCATGATTTCTGCTCTGTCATAATGCGCTAATTCAGCATAAACATTTATAATACCCCCAGCATTAATCAAGAAATCAGGTGCATAAAGTATGCCTCTTTCTTGTAGAATGGCTCCGTGAACATTTTCATCTGCCAATTGATTATTAGCAGCACCAGCTATTACCTTTGCTTTTAATTTGTAAACAGTATCATTATTGATGGTAGCCCCCATAGCACAAGGCGCATAAATATCAACATCAGCACTGTACAAATCGTCCCCTCTAAAAATTTGGGCATTGTATTTTGTACCTACTTCATTCAATTTCTCCTCATTGATATCGGCAATAGTGACTAGCGCACCTTCTTTAGTCAAATAATCGACTAACGTTTCTCCCACGTGACCTATTCCTTGTACTAATACTTTTTTTCCGCTTAAAACATCCGAACCAAATTGTTGTTTTGCAGCAGCTTTCATACCTACATACACACCATACGCTGTGACAGGTGATGGGTTTCCAGCTCCACCTCTTTCCTCTGAAATTCCAGTAACATAAGGGGTAACATCTCTTACAATATCCATGTCTGCGGTTTCCATGCCTACATCTTCAGCAGTAATATATCTTCCGCTTAACGAATGTACAAATTCACCAAACTTGCGCATCAACTCTGGTGTTTTTTGTGTTTTAGCATCACCAATGATTACCGCTTTACCTCCACCAATGTTTAATCCAGTAATTGCTGCCTTATAAGTCATACCCCTAGAAAGACGCAAAACATCATTTAATGCTTCCCATTCATTGGCATAATTAAACATTCGTGTACCGCCCAAAGCAGGCCCCATTACCGAATTATGAATACCAATAATTGCTTTTAAACCTGTATCTTTGTCGTTGCAAAATACAATTTGTTCGTGATCATCAAATGATAATTGACCAAAAACGGGATCCATTTTTTGAAGTTCCTTTCCAGTTGTGAAAGCTGCATTCATAGTATCAGTTTTTATAGTTTTAAATTATGAATTTGTCAAAAAGACATTTCAAATTTACATAAAATTTAAATATACACTAATGATTTGTGTAAAATTCATTAAATCAATAAAATACATACTTAAGGATTTAGTAATCAAAATATTAAAATTAAAGATTTATCCTAAAATAAAAATAGTTCAACAAAGCATATCTCAAACAAAATGAAAGAATTACGTTATTTAAATAAATACTTCGTTAAATACAAATACAGTTTTCTCTTAGGAATTATTTTTACAATTATCGCTCAAATCTTTATGCTTTTCACGCCAAAGTTGATCAGCAAATCGTTTAAAGTTATTGAGGCTTTCGCCAAAGACAATACAGTATCCAAATCTGTTATTCACGAAGAATTATTATCGAATATCTTGTTGGTCATTGCCACCACTATTATCGCTGGTTTTCTGACTTTTTTGATGCGACAAACTTTGATTGTAATGTCACGCCACATTGAATTTGATTTGAAAAACGAAGTATTTCGTCAATATGAAAATTTGTCTCAGAATTTCTATAAACAAAATCGCACTGGTGATTTGATGAACCGTATTAGCGAAGACGTTTCAAAAGTAAGAATGTATGTAGGTCCTGCGGTAATGTACACAATAAATACTGTCATTCGATTTGCTATCGTAATAGTGTATATGTACAATGTCTCGCCAATATTAACTTTATACACGCTGCTACCGCTTCCTATTTTATCCTATGCCATTTTTAAATTGAGCTCAGAAATCAATGTACGAAGTACTATTTTTCAGCAATATTTATCTAAAGTGTCTAGTTTTTCTCAAGAGATATTTTCCGGGATCCGGGTAATAAAAGCCTATTCACTCGAAAATCAACATCAAAATAACATGGTTGCTTTAGCCAATGAAAGCAAAAGTAAAAGCTTAAATCTAGCCAAAGTACAGTCTTTATTTGGACCTTTAATGCTTGCGTTGATAGGAATTAGCAACTTAGTGGTAATATATTTTGGTGGTTTAATGTACATCAACGGTTCTATAAAAAGCATTGGAACAATTGCTGAATTTATTTTGTACGTTAATATGCTCACTTGGCCTGTTGCCTCTTTAGGTTGGGTTTCGTCTATGGTTCAGGAGGCCGAAGCTTCTCAAAAAAGACTCAATGAATTCCTTAAAATTGAACCGGAGATAAAAAATCAAAACCAAAACAAATCAGTCATTGAAGGGTCTATTTCTTTCGAAAATGTAAAGTATACCTATGAAGACACAAATATTACCGCCTTACAAAACATTTCTTTTACCGTAAAAAAAGGTGAGACTCTGGCCATTTTAGGAAAAACAGGTTCTGGGAAATCAACGATTTTATCTTTGATATCGAGAATGTATGATGTAACCGAAGGAAAAATTACCATTGACGGGAACGAAATAAGCAGTGTCAATCTTTTTGATTTACGAAATAGTATTGGAATAGTGCCACAAGATGCTTTCCTGTTTTCGGATAGTATTAAAAACAATATCATGTTTGGCAAAGAAAATGCAACTACTCAAGAAGTGGAATCAGCTGCTAAAAGTGCCGTTGTTCATAATAATATTATGGGCTTCAACAAACAGTATGAAACAATTTTAGGAGAAAGAGGAATCACACTTTCTGGAGGTCAAAAACAACGCGTTTCTATTGCCAGAGCGATTATCAAAAACCCACCAATTTTACTTTTTGACGATTGTTTATCAGCAGTAGATACTGAAACCGAAGAAACTATATTGAATAACTTATTTGAAATTTGCAAAGACAAAACTACTATAATTGTAAGTCATCGTGTCTCCTCGGCTAAAAATGCTGATCGAATTATTATCATAGAGAATGGTCAAATTATACAACAAGGTTCTCATAATCAATTGATAAATGAAGAAGGCTACTATGCTGCTTTATACTTAAAACAACTTTCAGAAAAAGAAATGCTTTAAATGTTGGAAAATAGATATTTTTTATAGATTTTTGATTGCTAGTTAACAACCATAAATTGAAAGAAAGGATTATGAGAGAACATGACATGTTAGAAAAAGAAGAGATTTTTTCGAAAGTTTTAAGAGCTGGAAGAAGAACCTATTTCTTTGATGTAAGAGCGACCAAGGCAGATGATTACTATATTACCATTACTGAAAGTAAAAAATTTACAGAAGAAGATGGCTCTTTCCATTTTAAAAAACATAAAATCTATTTGTACAAAGAAGATTTTGTAGCTTTTGCAGAAATTTTAGGTGAAATGACCTCTTATGTATTGAACCACAAAGGAGAAGAAGTAATTTCAGAACGTCACCAAAAAGATTTCAAAAAAGAATACGCTCAAGAAAAATCAGACGATGATGAGATACCACAAACCTCAACATTTACAGATATAGAATTTGACGATATTTAATGTAATAAAACAACCTACTTAAACGAAAGTTAAAAGCCTGAAATTCAAATGAGTTTTAGGCTTTTTTCATTATTTTTAATTCAATATTAAAAATATGACAGAAACTAAATCATTGTCCGACATTGTTTACGACAAACTTTTATCTGAAAAAACGAAAAAGAAAACTGAAATCTTCTTTATATCGTTGGCTATAATAAGTTTCATATTGCATTTGCTAATCATTACATTAGTTGATCTCAAAATAATTCTTATCAATGATTACTCTAAATTATTGAACGACCCAATATCTGCTATTTACACTCCCTTTTCCTTTATTTTGATTTATGAAGTGTATCTTCTAGTGTACTATTTGCCAAAATCAACTACCATATACATTGGCAAACAATATGAAATCATCACTTTAATCATTATTAGGAGAATTTTTAAAGACTTAACAAAATTAGAAATCAATTCCAATTGGTTTAATGTTAAGACCAATGTGAATTTTACACTTGACATCTTGGCTACTGTCATTTTATTTTTCCTGATTTTTTTATTTTATAAGCTCAACAGACAAAATGAAATCAATCAAGCCAAAATTCAAAAACATATAGAAGTAACTAAATTCATCAATCTTAAAAATATTTTTGCCATCGTACTCATTCCAATATTTCTGGTATTATCGATATACAGTTTGGGTCACTGGATTTACGAAAGTTTCTTTTCATTGAAAGAGATAGTAAACAACATTAAGGATATTAATAAAATTTTCTTCGAAAAATTTTTTACAATTTTAATCCTAACAGAGGTGCTTTTACTATTATTCTCTTTTTTTCTTTCGGATAAATTCAATAGAGTCATCAGGAACTCCGGATTTATAATTTCTACAATCTTGATCAAACTTTCTTTTGGAACAGAAGGAATAATGAATACAATCCTTATTGTAACTGCTGTTTTATTTGGCGTTATCATTCTAGCAATTCACAATAAATACGAAACATTAGAAGTAAAAAAAGAGAGCACTTTAGTGCCCTAATTTATCCAATTCGCAATCCGTTCTCGATTTTAAAATCGGGTGCCAATAAAATCACATCGCCTTCTGCACCTACTGCTCCAAGTACGAGACATTCACTCATGAATTTACCGATTTGTTTTTTTGGAAAATTGACAACTGCTACAATTTGCCTCTGGAGTAAATCTTCTTTTTGATACCGTTTTGTTATTTGCGCCGATGTTTTTAGAATTCCAATTGCAGCACCAAAATCAATTGTCAATTGATAGGCAGGTTTTCTCGCTTCTGGAAAATCATTTACTTCAAGTATCGTTCCTACGCGCATTTCTGCTTTTTCAAATTCAGTCCAAGTAAGGTTTTCCATAGTTAGTTTTATAAATAAAGTATTGAATAGCAAACCTCTAAATTATACAAATATTTGCACTAATTCTATAATACTATTTTTAGTTTATGATGTTAATTTTACAAAAGAGGAATAGTAAATTCATCATTTAAATAGTAAATATCATGGAAATGAATCAGATAAACAGCAGCGAATCAAGAAAGGAAAATAATACTGGATTAGACCTGTACATTGAAACAGCACCAAATGTCAAATTATATGTTAAAGATTATGGCGAAGGAAAACCTGTAATACTTATTCATGGATGGCCACTATCTAATGAAATGTGGGAGTATCAAATTGATACTTTAATTCAAAATAATTACAGAGTAATTGCGTATGATCGTCGTGGTTTTGGTAAATCCTCACAACCTTGGGATGGTTATGATTATGACACTTTAGCAGACGACTTAAAGGCAATTATTGACCAATTGGATTTAAATAAAGTCACTCTTGTTGGATTTTCAATGGGAGGCGGAGAAGTAGTTCGCTATTTCAGTCGTCATGGCGGAAAAGGAGTTTCTAAAGCGGTTCTTATCGCTTCAGTTACACCATTTCAACTGCAAACAGACTCCAATCCAAAAGGTGTTCCCCAAGAAAAGTATGATGGTATGGCAAAGCTAATTAAAGAAGACCGAATCAGTTTTCTGGATAATTTTGGGAAAACTTTTTTCGGTGTGAGCTTTATCAGCAAACCAATCAGTACTCCTTTATTAGACTATTATAGAATGCTATGCTCTTTAGCATCCCCACGTGCTACTTTAGAATGTGCCAAATCATTTTCGGCAACCGATTTTCGAAGTGAAATGGCTTCTGTAAATGTTCCTACATTAATTATTCATGGAGACGAAGATAAAACGGTTCCCATCGAAATCACTTCTGAGATAGCAGCTAAACTAATACCAGACAATAAATTTATTGTTTATGAAGGAGCTCCTCACGGTTTATTTTACATTGAAAAAGATAAATTAAACAAGGATTTGCTTGAATTCTTACATTCATAAATTCGAAATTAACACCTTTTATAAGCCACAATTTATTCTATACAAAAAATCCCAAAACTTTCGTTTTGGGATTTTTAAATTTTATTGGTTCTATAACTAGTTCTAGACTATTTAACCTCCATCAATTCTACGTCAAAAATCAAAGTGGCATTTGGTGGAATTGCTCCTCCTGCACCACGAGATCCATATCCTAAGTGAGAGGGAATCACAAAACGTGCTTTATCACCAACTTGTAGCAATGCAATTCCTTCATCCCAACCTTCAATAACCTGACCTTGACCTAATCTAAATTCGATAGGTTTTTTTCTTGGGTAAGAGGAGTCAAAAACTTTACCATTTTCTAATGAACCTTCATAATGAACAGCAACTGTTTTTCCGCTTTCTGCTTTTTTACCTTCACCTCTTTGGATGAATTGGTAACGCAAACCACTTTCTGTTTTTTCAAACCCAGCAGCTAACTTTTCCATTGCTGCTTCGGCGTCGGCTTTTAGTGCAATATCACGTTTGTTTCGCGCTCCTTTGAAAGTGATAAAAGCTTCAATTGCATTCCAATTTGCAGCTTCATCTCCTTCTCTAATAATTTCAATAGATTCTAAAACATCTCCTTGCTCGACTGAATCAACAATATCTTGTCCTTCCACCACGTGACCAAAAACAGTATGCTTATTATCCAGCCAATCCGTAGGAATATGTGTGATGTAAAATTGTGAGCCATTTGTTCCAGGTCCTGAATTAGCCATTGCTAAAACTCCCGGACGATTGTGTTTTAAACTTGGGTGAAATTCATCATCAAATTTATATCCAGGATCTCCAGTTCCTGTTCCTTGTGGACAACCACCTTGAATCATAAAATCAGGAATTACTCTGTGAAATTTTAGACCGTTATAAAATTTTGTTCCTTGAGGTTTTACTTTATTCTCTATATTTCCTTCTGCTAATCCTACAAAATTCCCAACCGTTCCCGGCGTCAAATCGTGTGTAAGTTTTACTAAAATAGCACCTTTTGCAGTATTGAATTTAGCATATATTCCGTTTTCCATGTGTTTTAATTTTTATTGAATTGCAAATTTACAAATTAAATTTATTTCAACCTATTGCATCAAACTTTTGATTTGCAAATGAAAAGTTAAATAAGTATGCAGTTTGCAGCCAGGCAGACAATAATCAAATTTCCATTTATAGCAACTGAAATATCAAAAAAAAGAACAATTTAATAAAATAGCATCTATTTTTTAACAGCAAAATACTAAAATGGCAATACAATACTTTTTATATTTACACCTCAAACTAATACCAAACCACATGAAATTAATGTATTCCTTTTTGCTATGTATTCCTTTTTTGAGTATTGGGCAAAAAATGTCATTAGATTATTATTTACCTCAAAACGGTAGTTACAATACAAAAATCCCAACACCAAAAAGCATTCTTAATTTTGAATTGGGAGAAATGCATACCGATCATACTCAAGTTGTCAACTATATGAGGGAAGTTGCAAAAGCATCGGATAGGATTCAAATTGAAACCACAGGCTATACGTTTGAAAATCGCCCGTTGCAATTATTGACTATTTCTAGTCCAAAAAACTTGGCTAACATTGACGAAATTCTTAAAAGACATGCCGCCATTACTGATGCTAATGCTAATAATAGTGATTTATCAGACTTACCGATAGTAGTTTATTTAGGGTATTCCATTCACGGAAATGAGTCTAGCGGTACAGGTGCTGCAATCGCTTTGACTTATTATCTTGCAGCAAATGATAGTCCTGAACTAATGAAAACATTAGATAAAACGATAATATTATTGGACCCTTCCTTTAATCCAGATGGCTTGCATCGTTTTTCGACTTGGGTTAACAGTAATAAAAGTGCCAACTTAGTAACTGACCCTAACGATCGCGAGTTCAATGAAGTCTGGCCAAGAGGACGTTTTAATCATTACTGGTTTGACATGAATAGAGATTGGTTGCCAGTACAGCTACCGGAAAGTCAGGCACGAATAAAAACCTTTAGAAAGTGGATGCCAAATGTCCTGTGTGACTTTCATGAAATGGGAACAAATTCTACCTACTTTTTCCAACCAGGTGAACCCACTCGAACCAATCCGCTTACTCCGGAACTAAACCAGGTGTTAACTCGTAAAATTGCAGGATACCACGCCAAAGCATTAGATAAAATAGGCAGTTCCTATTTTGTTGAAGAAAACTATGACGATTTTTATTACGGCAAAGGATCCTCCTACCCTGACATCAATGGTACCATAGGAATATTATTTGAACAAGCCAGCTCTAGAGGACATGCGCAGGAAAGTGCTAATGGTATTTTGACGTTTCCATTTACGATCCGAAATCAATTTACAACCAGTTTATCAACCTTGCAGGCAACAACTGAAATGCGTGAAGAGCTACTGGCATACCAAAGAGATTTTTACAAAAATGCTAAAACAGAAAGTAGTAAAAGCAAAGTGAAAGGCTATGTTTTTGGTGATGAAAAAGATGCTTCAAGAGTACATGAATTAGCCAAGATTCTAAGTCAGCACAAAATAAAAATGCAAGAATTAAAAGAGGATGTTATCATCAACAAAAAGAAATTTTCTAAAAGTTTAAGTTATTTTATTCCCGTTGCACAACAAAACACCAAATTGATAAATGCGATTTTTGACCGTCAATTACAATTTAAAGACAGTTTATTTTATGACATTTCAGCGTGGAGCTTTGATTTGGCTTTTAACCTCAACTTTGAAAGCGTAAATATACTAGACAATGCCGGTAATGATTATGAACCAAATCTGAAAAAAGGTTTTGTTTCGAAGAAAAGTGACATTGGCTATTTGATGGAGTGGACAGATCATAAAGCTCCAAAATTATTAAACCAATTACTTGCTAAGGGATTGCGTGTAAGAACTACCAAAAAACCATTTACGCACATTGGAAAAACATTTTCATATGGTTCTTTATTTATTCCTGTCCAAAATCAAGAATTAAGTAGTCAAGAAATTTTTAACTATTTGAATCAAATTATTACTGATTATGCTATCGAAATTACAGCCGTAGAAACTGGCTTAACGGACGGTATCAATTTAGGCAATCCAAATTTCGTGACATTGACACCACCAAAAGTCGCCATTATTGTAGGACAAGGTGTCGATCCCGCTGATGCTGGAGAAATATGGCACATGTTTGACCAAAAAGCCGCGATGCCATTGACCAAAATTGACATGGAGCAACTTGAAGGTGTTACCTTAAGTAAGTACACCACTTTAATTTTAGTAAATGGTTCTTATTCTAAAATTTCAGATAAAACAGCAACTAAAATTGGGCAATGGGTGCAAAACGGCGGGACTTTAATTGCTTATCAAGACGCCATTAAATGGCTGAATAAAAATGAGTTAACCGCATTGACTCTTAAAGATTCTAAGCTGGAAGCTAAGGAAATTACATTCGAGCAAACAGATGACTATAAAGGAGCGCAAGAAATTGCAGGAGCCATATTTGAAACTAAACTAGACTTATCGCATCCTATCAATTTTGGAATGCCTCGCAATACGTTGCCTATTTTCAGAAATACTTCAATCATGATTGAACCCAACAAAAATAGTTATAACAACCCTATTCAATACACGAAAACACCACTGATTAGTGGTTATATTTCTAAAGAAAAACTCGCACTTTTAAAAGAAACAGTTCCTTTTCAATCCATTAAAAAAGGAGATGGAAACATAATTGTATTTACAGACAACACCAATTTTAGAGCATTTTGGTTGGGAACTGAAAAGCTATTGTGGAATGCTATTTTCTTCGGTATATTGATGTAAAAAGTGCTGATTTCTCTCGAACAGGTTAAGGCCCAGGGTAAGTAATGATTCTCGACTTCGCTCGAACAGATAAGTGTTCATAAAAAATCTAGTATAAAATCAGCTCTAAAAAAAAATGACATTCTTTCGAATGTCATTTTTTTTAAAATAGAATCAAACTTTATTATTTTTCTAGCAAGCCAGCGTTTCTCAAGTACGGTTCGATTTGCATATCGTGCCCAATGAAATCTTTGAAAGCTTTGTTCAAATCCACACTGTTACCCACTGATAAAATGTACTTTTTAAAACGTTCACAATTGGCTCTTGTCATACCACCATTGGCTTGCATCCAGTCAAACGCGTTATAATCTAAAGTTTTAGACCAAGTATACGCATAATATCCCGCAGAATATCCTCCGCCCCAAATGTGAGCAAAATATGGCGTATGGTATCTGGTGGGAACCTCATTTACTAATAATCCGTATTTAGTAAGTGCTTCTTTTTCAAACTCTAAAACGGGTTTAAAATCAGATTCCTTAGTAACACTATGCCAAGCCATATCAAGTGTTGCTGCAGCCAAAAGCTCTGTTACAACATATCCTTTATTGAAAGTGTCTGCTTTTTTAATTTTATCAATCAATTCTTGTGGAATGGCCTGTTTGGTTTGATAATGTATGGCATAATTTTTTAAAACTGCTGGATCTAAAGCCGCGTGCTCGTTGATCTGCGAAGGAAACTCTACGTAATCTCTAGGCACAGCCGTACCAGAAAGCGTTACATACTGCTGATTTGCAAACAACCCATGTAACGTATGCCCGAATTCATGAAACAGTGTCGTCACATCATCAAAACTGATCAAAGACGGGTTTCCCGAAGTTGGTTTTGCAAAATTATACACATTCACAATCACTGGTTTTTGTTTTAAGTAGTGCGACTGACTGACAAAATTACTCATCCAAGCGCCGCCATTTTTGTTGTCTCGCGTATAAAAGTCCAAATAATAAATCGCAATTGATTTTCCATCAGTATCATATACTTCATACGCTTTTACATCAGGATGATAAACCGGTAAATCATTTCTCTCTTTAAATGTTAGTCCATACATTTGCTTTGCAGCAAAAAATACGCCTTTTTCCAATACTGAGGAAATTTCGAAATACGGTTTTATTTGACTCTCATCTAAATCATATTTGGCTTTGCGAACTTGCTCTGAATAAAAATCCCAATCCCAAGGTTCTAGTTTAAAGCCTCCGTTTTGAGAATCGATAAGGTCTTGTATTTCTTTGGCTTCTTTTTTAGCTTTAGCAACAGCCGGTGTAGCAATTTTTGCCAACAAATCCATTGCAGATGCTGGTGATTGTGCCATTTGGTCTTGCAACTTCCATTCGGCAAAACTCTTTTTACCCATCAAATTTGCTTTTTGCAAACGCAATTTTGCCATTCGCTCAATTACGTCTCGAGTATCTCCATCATCATTTTTTTCTGCACGGTACCACGATGCTTTGAATATTTTTTCTCTACTAACTCTATTGGTAAGACTTTTTAATACGGGTTGCTGCGTGGTGTTTTGTAATCCTATTACATATTTTCCATCTTGACCTGCCTCTGTCGCTTTTGCTTTAGCAGCAGCAACTTCGGCGGCATTTAAACCTGCTAGATCATTTGCATTCTCAAAAAAAACAGCTCCATTTTTTCGAGCAATTAAAAGTTTATTTCCAAAAAGTGTGCTTAAAGTTGCCAGCTCTTCATTTATTTTTTTCATTTTTACTTTATCCGCTGCTGATAAATTGGCTCCAGCCAACTCAAACTGCTGTAAGTAATACTGTGTCAATTTCTTATCCTCTCCTTTCAAAGTTGCTAAATTAATTGCTTTAAAACGACTGTAAAGTTTGCTATTCAAGTAAATTTTATCATTGTGTCCTGAAAAAATAGGCGCATACTCTTCATCAATAGCTTGCAAGGTTGGATTGGTATTCGACCCTGTTAAATTGTAAAAAATACCTACTGCTCTATTAAAATCTACTCCACTTGTCTCTAATGCCAAAACTGTATTTTGGAAAGTAGGCTTAGAAGGATTATTGGCAATCTTGTCTATTTCTTGATCGTGCACTTTTAAACCATATTCAAAAGCAGGCTTAAAATGTTCGTCTTTAATCAAGTTGAAATTGGGCGCCTGATATTGCAGCGTACTTTTTTGTAGAAGCGGATTTGTCATCTTAACCGATTTATTTTGTGCATATCCTGTTTGAGTTTGCATACCAGCTACTAAAAACAGCGAACTAGCAACGATTATTTTCGAAAAAATTTGCATAGTAATGTGATTTATTTTTGAGGTATAAAAGTAGTCGAAAAAAGTGTGGTTTGAAAAAGTATCTAAAATTAGTAATGCTTCTGAAAAACAATTCGACACTACAAATCCAAAAAAAGTTTTTATCCAAGATTAACTTATTTGAAAACGGAATCAACTTTGTACCTTTGCTCCCGAATCCTCGGGATTAAAACCTATAAAAGAAATGATGCGCATCGATATTGTTACCGTTCTCCCAGAATTATTGCGAAGCCCCTTTGAAGCTTCAATTATGAAACGTGCTATCGACAAAGGATTGGTGGAGGTTCATTTTCATAACCTGCGTGATTATACGACCAACAGACAGAAAAGCGTAGACGATTATCCTTATGGGGGCGGGGCTGGCATGGTCATGACCGTACAACCTATTGACGCTTGCATTACCCATCTGAAAAGTGAAAGATCCTATGATGAAATTATTTACATGTCGCCTGACGGAGAAACTTTGAACCAGAAAATGGCAAATACGATGTCGATGTATGAGAATATCATTATCCTTTGCGGACATTATAAAGGAGTAGATCAACGGGTACGCGATCATTTTATTACCAAAGAAATCTCTATTGGAGACTATGTTTTAAGTGGTGGAGAACTGGGTGCATTGGTTTTATCAGATGCTTTAATCCGATTGATTCCTGGGGTTTTGAGTGACGAAACTTCTGCGTTAACAGACAGTTTTCAAGATGGATTATTATCGGGTCCCATATACACCCGTCCAGCAGATTACAACGGTTGGAAAGTTCCTGAAGTTTTAACGAGTGGAAATTTTGCCAAAATTGATAAATGGCGCGAGGATATGGCATACGAGCACACTAAAAACAGACGCCCTGATTTGCTGTCTTTCGACTCCGCTCAAGATGACATGTAACACAAAAGCACCATTTTTAAATTATAAGTGACTCATTATAAGCCATCAAATAATTCATAATTTATAATTTATAATTCAAAATAATTACATACTTTTGCGCCCACATTAAGTTAACCTCTGGCGAGATCCGTGAATGTTGATTTAATACAAACCATAATTAAAAAATATCATGGCAGATTTAATGAAATTCGTTCAAGACGAATTCGTAACAAGAAAAGAATTTCCAGTTTTTGCAGCTGGAGACACAATCACTGTTTACTACGAAATTAGAGAGGGTGAAAAAACGAGAACACAGTTTTTCAAAGGTGTTGTAATCCAAAGAAGAGGTTCTGCTAACACAGAAACTTTTACAATCCGTAAAATGTCTGGTGCAATTGGAGTAGAGCGTATCTTTCCAGTAAACTTGCCAGCTTTACAGAAAATTGAAATCAACAAAAAAGGTGCAGTTCGTAGAGCTAGAATTTTCTACTTCAGAGAACTTACTGGTAAAAAAGCTAAGATTAAAGATAAAAGAAGATAGTCAACTATCTTTTTATCACAAAAGTCCCAACAATGTTGGGACTTTTTTTTGTTTGTATTTTTACTTATAAATTCCTAATTTAATAGTATTGACCCCTTAAAACTAACAATTTAGAAATAAGAAGTTCAGAATCCTAAAATTAGCGCTTTTCTCTGTTAAATCCACCTTCTTTTACATCTGATTTTCATATATTTGCCCGCCTTATTTCAGGAAAAAAAGCCTTGAATAAGCTACATTTAACGCGATTCGATTATAAAAATAAAAAAATGACACAGAAATCAAAAATTTTTTACACGCTTACTGATGAAGCACCTTTATTAGCAACCTATTCATTTTTACCTATTGTACAAGCATTTACAGGAACTTCTGACATTGAAATTGAAACTAGAGATATTTCTTTAGCCGGAAGAATCTTATCCAATTTTCCAGAATTTTTGACAGAAGAGCAAAAAACTGGCGATTCGTTACTTGAACTGGGACAATTAGCAACAACACCAGAAGCTAATATTATAAAATTACCAAACGTTTCGGCATCTGTTCCCCAATTAAAAACAGCAATTGCTGAGTTGCAATCACATGGTTACAACTTACCAAACTTTCCAGAAGAACCTCAAAACGATGAGGAAAAAACGATACAAGCCAAATATTCTAAAATTTTAGGTTCAGCTGTTAATCCTGTACTACGCGAAGGAAACTCCGATCGTAGAGCACCAAAAGCGGTTAAAAATTATGCTAAAGCAAACCCACATGCTATGGGCGCGTGGTCAGCTGATTCAAAAACACACGTAGCTTCTATGGAAAGTGGCGATTTTTACGGAAGTGAAATATCCCTTACTGTTACTGAACCCACTGATGTTAAAATCGAATTCATAGCAAAAGATGGAACAACAACTGTATTAAAAGAAAGTACCCCACTAAAAGAAGGTGAGATCATTGACAGTTCTGTCATGAACTTAAAAGCTTTAAAAACGTTTGTCGCTAAAACAATTGCAGAAGCTAAAAAATTAAATGTACTCCTTTCTGTTCACTTGAAAGCGACGATGATGAAAGTATCGGATCCAATTATTTTTGGAGCTATTGTCGAAGTATATTTTGCAACCGTTTTCGAAAAGTATGCTGTCCTATTCAATGAATTGAATATCGACACCAGAAATGGTTTAGGTGATGTGTATGCTAAAATTGCTGGACACCCTATGCAAACTGAAGTGGAAGCAGCATTAAATGAAGCCATTGCAAACGGACCAGCATTGGCTATGGTCAATTCAGAAAAAGGTATTACAAACCTTCATGTTCCATCGGATGTTATTGTAGATGCATCTATGCCCGCTATGATTCGTACCTCAGGACAGATGTACGATAAAGACGGCAAACAACACGATACTGTAGCCATGATCCCGGACAGATGTTATGCCGGTGTGTATACTGCAACTATTGATTTTTGCAAAAAACATGGCGCTTTTGACCCAACTACAATGGGAAGTGTTCCAAACGTAGGTTTGATGGCTCAAAAAGCCGAAGAATACGGTTCGCATGACAAGACATTTCAAATAGCTGCTGAAGGAATTGTTCGTGTAGTAGATGCTAAAGGAACTGTTTTGATGGAACAAGACGTTGAGACAAATGACATTTTTAGAATGTGTCAAGCAAAAGATGCGCCAATTCAAGACTGGGTAAAATTAGCAGTAAACAGAGCACGTTTATCTAATACACCTGCTATTTTCTGGTTGGATAACAACAGAGCACACGATAGAGAGCTAATTTTGAAAGTCACTACATATTTAAAAAATTACGACACTACTGGTTTAAATATTCAAATTTTAAATCCTGTTGAAGCGACCAACTTCACTTTAGATAGAATAGTAAAAGGACTCGATACCATTTCTGTAACAGGTAATGTTTTGCGTGATTATCTTACGGATTTGTTTCCAATTCTTGAAGTAGGAACATCAGCAAAAATGTTATCTATCGTTCCGTTAATGAATGGTGGAGGTTTGTTTGAAACTGGTGCTGGCGGATCAGCTCCAAAACACGTGGAGCAATTTATCGCAGAAGGCTACTTGCGTTGGGATTCTCTTGGAGAATTCTTAGCTCTTGGAGCATCATTAGAGCATTTAGGACAAACCTTAAAAAATCCTAAAGCAATGGTTTTGGCTGAAACCCTTGATGTAGCTACCGAGAAATTCTTAGCAACAGATAAATCACCAGCACGTAAACTAGGCGGAATAGACAATCGTGGTTCCCAATTTTATTTGGCAATGTACTGGGCAGAAGCATTGGCAGCACAGCATAAAGAAATAGCTTTGAAAACCATTTTTACTCCAATAGCAGCTGAATTATTAGCGAATGAAGCAATAATTAATACTGAATTGATCGCTGCGCAAGGGAAACCACAGCATATCAATGGTCATTACCAACCTGATCCAAAATTAACAAGCAGCGCCATGCGTCCTAGTAAAACTTTCAATGCAATCCTTGCGAAAATCAATGCTTAGATCAACTGCAACATAATGAATACTAAAAGACAACCTTCATCCGTTGTCTTTTTTTTATCTTAGCAATACCTTAACATCTGTTGTAAGTCATTAACCATTCAATTTGAAGTACTTTGCACGTTTTTATTTTGATAAACTGTAATCCATGAATTCAAAAAAAGTTATTCCTCTTTTAATCCTATTTTTTTGTTCAATAACACTCTTTGCACAAGAAAAATTCACACTCAGTGGTACTATCATTGACGCCAATAGCAACGAAACCTTAATTGGTGTAAATGTGGTACTACCAGAACTAAAAACTGGTGTAACCACAAATGAATACGGGTTTTATTCCA
This sequence comes from Flavobacterium sp. GNP010, assembly GCF_056428945.1. Classification (NCBI taxonomy): domain Bacteria; kingdom Pseudomonadati; phylum Bacteroidota; class Flavobacteriia; order Flavobacteriales; family Flavobacteriaceae; genus Flavobacterium; species Flavobacterium sp. GNP010. The sequence goes on from NZ_JBWJVK010000008.1 coordinate 96,251, forward strand.
TAACGCTTCCAAAAGGCGTGTACACCGTGCAAATCAGTTATTTGGGTTATCAAACTTTACAAGAATCCATAACATTGGATCAAAATGTAAAAAACAACTTTAAATTATTCAGTAATGAAACTGCCTTAAAAGAAGTTGTTATCACAGATAATAAAACCAAAACCGATATCAGAAAACCAGAAATGAGTGTCAACAAACTCTCTATTTCGACTATAAAAAAAATGCCAGTAGTCTTGGGTGAAGTCGATGTTTTAAAATCAATTCTATTACTTCCTGGAGTTACCAATGCTGGCGAAGGAGCTTCCGGATTTAATGTACGGGGCGGTGGAGCAGACCAGAACTTAATATTACTAGACGAGGCAACCATTTTTAATTCCTCACACGTTTTTGGTTTTTTCTCGGTTTTCAATCCTGATGCTATCAAAGATTTAAAATTGTACAAAGGCGGAATTCCAGCGCGTTACGGCGGTCGTGCCTCTTCAGTTTTAGATATTTATCAAAAAGACGGTAACAGTAAGGAATTTCATGTCAATGGTGGAATCGGATTAATTTCCAGTAGAATTTTAGCCGAAGGTCCGCTAGTAAAAGACAAAGGATCATTCCTTATTGGTGGTCGTAGTTCGTATGCACATTTATTCCTAAAACTTTCAGAGGAACAAAAAGACAATTCGGCATATTTTTATGATTTAAACACCAAGCTGAGTTATAAATTAGACACCAACAACAGTTTGTACTTATCCGGTTATTTTGGTCGAGACGTTTTTAGCCTAAGCAAAAGCTTTACTAATATATATGGTAATGCTATTGTGAATTTACGCTGGAACCACTTGTTTTCAGAAAAATTATTTTCGAATTTATCGCTGATCTACAGTGATTATTATTATGGTTTAGATTTAGATTTTGTAGGGTTCAAATGGGATTCTGGTATAAAAAATTACAATATCAAGTACGATTTTAAAAATTATATTTCAGACAAATTCAAGCTAAATTATGGGGTAAACGGAATTTACTATGAGTTCAATCCGGGTACTATCAAGCCATCTGATGAAAATTCCGGTATCAACTTTGATCAATTGGATAAAAAATATGCTTTTGAATCGGCACTTTACATCAATGCCGATCATGATATATCCAATAAAATAGCGCTTTCTTACGGATTACGATATAGTATGTTTTACCGCTTAGGACAATCTACGGTAAATATTTATGAAAATGATAATCCAGTGTTTTTCAATTCAGATTTACAGATTTACGAAAAAGCAACTCCCATAGACACCAAGTTTTATGACCGAAACAAAGTGATGAAAAGCTACAACTATCTAGAACCTCGCCTATCAGTTGCCTACCAAATCAACGATGATCAATCTATAAAAGCGAGCTATAACAGAATGGTGCAGTATTTACAACTGATATCAAATACCTCATCGCCTACTCCGCTTGATGTCTGGACGCCAAGCGATCGTTTTATTAAACCACAAATTGCAGATCAGGTGGCTTTGGGATATTTCAAAAACTTTAAAGACGATATGTATTCCCTAGAAATAGAAACGTACTACAAAGAAGTCCAGAACCGATTGGATTATATTGATGGTGCAAATTTAATAGCCAACAAAGCCATTGAGCAAATCATTCTAAACGGCCAATTGCGTTCCTATGGATTAGAAATACTTCTCCGAAAAAACGAAGGAAAACTGAATGGTTGGATTTCGTATACATTATCCAAATCTGAGCAACAAACTCCAGGAAGAACGGCACAAGAATTAGGAATTAACAATGGTCAATGGTACAATTCTGTATATGATAAATTGCATAATATTGCCATTACAAGTTCGTATAATCTAAATGAAAAGTGGTCGTTTGGGGCTAATTTTGCTTTACAAACTGGTCAACCCGTCACCTATCCAGTGGGTAAATATGAATACTTAGAAATGAGCGTTCCTAGTTACGGACTGCGAAACGAAAATCGCCTTCCTACCTACCATCACTTGGATCTAGCAGCGACATTAACACCCACAAAAAACAAGAATAGAGATTGGAAAGGCGAATGGGTTTTTAGTATTTACAATGTGTACAATCGAAAAAACGCTGCTTCTATCAGTTTTAGACAAAACAATGACACAGGCAGTAACGAAGCAGTTAAGACTTCCATTTTTGGTGTGGTTCCTGCGGTGAGTTACAACTTTAAATTTTAAACCTTTTATCTTAAAGAGAGGAAATAAATAAAACATCATGAAAAAAATAACACTTTATCTGATAGCAATCATCGCATTTTTTACAACAAGTTGTGAAGATGTGATCGACGTAAATTTAGAAAATGCAGCACCAAAACTGGTTATTGAAGCGGCTATCAACTGGAGAAAAGGCACTGCTGGAAACCAACAAAAAATAAAACTAACTACTACTTCTGGATTTTACAGTACTGAAATCCCAAAAGTATCAGGCGCAACTGTATCTATAAAAAATAGCGCCAATATTGTTTTCAACTTTGTTGAAATTCCAAATACAGGCGAATATGTTTGTTCAAATTTTGTCCCAACGATCAACGAGAAATACACACTCACGGTTATCAGTAAAGGCAATACCTACACTGCTTCAGAAACCTTGCAGGCTGTTGCTAGTATTACTAAAATCGTTCAAAACAATCAAGGAGGCTTTACAGGAACTAATAAAGAAATCAAAACATATTATCAAGATCCCGCTGGTGTAAGCAATTATTACCTTTATAAATATGTCTATTCCAATAGAAAAAAATCAGATTTTTACGTAGATGAAGATGAGTTTTTTAACGGAAACGAATTCTTTAGTATATCACAAAATGACGAGCTAAAAAAAGAGGATACTATCGAAGTGAGCCACTTTGGAATTTCAAAAGCCTACTACAATTACATGAGTATTTTAGTAAGCATTGCTGGTAATAGCGGCGGCGGACCCTTTCAATCACCGTCTGCAACAGTTAGAGGAAATATTGTCAATATTACAGATTCGGCTAATTATCCACTGGGCTATTTTTCCCTAAGTGAAGTCGATGTTAGAAATTATACTGTTCAATAATTGGGAGCTTATCCAGCTGTTCACTTCAACAAAAACAGGTTTTAAACAGTTTTTTAGTCCGTATAAGGAGCTTCCTTTGGTCGCTCTTCTACAGTCAAAAAACTAAAGTTTACAACCTGTTTTTGGTTTTCATTCCCATCTGGGCTAAAGTGAAGTTGCCGTTTCCTGTTTACATATTTTAACTAACTTTAAAGTCAAAAATTTATCGTGTAAACGTACCAGAAAATCAAAATTCAAAATTCATAAAATATAAATTCTCATGTCTTCACACCATATCGTACGCGACGATCAAGAACCTGCATTAATTATTGCCAATGGTGCTTCCTGTAATCCAGAATTATTAGGGCAGCTTTTAGAATGGTCTCCACTCGTTATCGTTTTGGATTCAGCGATGGTTCGCGTGATGGAATTAGATATAAAAGTCGATGTTCTTTTAGGCGATTTTGACAGAGGATTTGATCCTGAAATTTACAAAACATCGCAATATCCTATTGAAATTATTCACACGCCTGATCAAAACAAAACCGACTTAGAAAAGGCCTTTGATTATTTAATAGAAAGAAAAATCCCGGCAGTAAATGTAGTTTGGGCAACTGGCCGAAGAGCAGATCACACGATTACAAATCTCACCAACATTACCAGATACAGAAATCTATTAAAAATTGTCATTCTAGACGATCATTCTAAGGTTTTTTTATTACCCAAAAAATTCGAAAAATGGTATACTGCCAATACGCCTATTTCGTTAATTCCAATTGGTAATGTGACGGGCATTCATTCTGAAAATTTATTTTATCCATTAAAAAACGACAGCCTAACTATAGGATATCGCACAGGAAGCAGCAACCACGTTGCACAAGATGGACTCGTTACCATATCACATGATGAAGGAGATTTATTGATGATGGAATGTCTGGATTAGCATCTACTCTAGTTTCAATAATGCATTTCTCACTATTTCATAATGACTCCACGGAATAAAATGATTGGCCTCATCAATAACTATGGTATCAATTGATTGGGCTGCTACAAAGCTTTTTTTCATGTAATCCACATTGCTAAACGGCACTAAAGCATCTTTGGTTCCATGAATAATTGTGACAGCACTTGTTATTTTTTTCAAGTCAGGCGCTAAGCTAAATAAATCTTTTTTTAACCACCACAATTCATCATTTGAAGGGCGCAAAGCACCAGGGATTAAATATCGCAGCGGAACTGATTTCACGACCGTGCGCCATTGCTCTGGGTTTTCGGCCTTAGGGTCTAATGATCCAGAGAGTATCACAACATGTTTATACCATGAAGGATGATCCGCAGCTAGCTTTGCCACCATTGGACCACCATAGCTATGTCCTACAAGAATAATCGGTTGTTTATTATCGATTTGTTTGATGAAGGAGCCTATTATTTGAGATTGCTCAGTTAAATTTTGAGCATCCCCAAAATCACTATACCCAAAACCCGGCCGATCAATAGCAATCATACGGTATTTCTTCAACAAGGTGGTGTCCTGTAAATATTCTTTAAAAGCATTCCAACTTCCTGGCGATCCGTGTACAAAAATCAACGTGGGCTTTTGAGCATTACCCGTTTCTATATAATGTAGATTGTGTCCGTCAACTAGAGCATTCTTATCTAAAAAAACGGTTTTCGAAGCTCCAAAAAAGGCAATCGTTTCCTTACTGGAATAGCGCATCGTCATACAAGCTTGACACATTATGATATAAAAGACCAAAAAACTATAAACGATGTAGCGTTTCTTGAAACGAAATTTTGCAGGAATAAAAACCATATTTACTGATATTTTTTATAAAAGTAACCGTTTTTAAGCTTCAAAAAAACCACGTTGTTTTATTTTATGATTTATTTCTGAGCTATTTATCGTGTCAATATAGCCTTTAAGCATTTACAACTTTGGAATCCCTATATTTGCATCGAAATAAAGAAAATGAAAGCGAAAACGATTACCGAAAAGACGAATTTACACCCAAGAAATCTTGATAAATTTGGATATGATTTTGAGCAATTAATCATAAAATCACCAGAATTAAAAACTTTTGTCGCTGTAAATGAACACCAAATAGAAACCATCAATTTCAGTAATCCTGATGCTGTAAAAGCACTTAACAAAGCGTTGTTATTGTACCATTACAATATTCAAAATTGGGATATCCCTAAAAACTATTTGTGTCCGCCAATTCCAGGAAGAGCTGATTACATTCACTACTTAGCAGATTTATTGGCTTCAAGCAACAACGGAAACATTCCTCAAGGCGAAACCGTTCAAGGATTAGATATTGGTGTAGGTGCCAACTGCATTTATCCTATTATAGGAAATTCAGCTTACGGTTGGAGTTTTGTGGGAACCGATATTGATGTGCTTGCTATAGAAAACTGTAGCGCGATCATTGAAGAAAATCCAAAATTAATTGATGCAATCAGTTTGCAGCAACAAACGGAAGCTCGTTTTATTTTCAAAAATATAATTACGCCCGAGGATAAATTTACCTTCACGATTTGTAACCCGCCTTTTCATGCGTCACAAGATGAGGCTACCAAAAGTACATTGCGAAAAATAAATAATTTAGAATCCCAGAGTGCTGCTACTAAAACAACTAAACCTATTTTAAATTTTGGTGGTCATAATGCCGAATTGTGGTGTGAAGGTGGCGAATTGGGTTTCGTGACTCAGATGATATATGAAAGTGCCAAATATCCAATGCAATGTTTGTGGTTTACGACTTTAGTCTCAAAAAAAGAAAATCTCTCTAGTCTATACAAAACATTAAACAAAGTCAGCGCTGTCGAAATTAAAACCATTGATATGGCTCAAGGCCAAAAAACAAGCCGAATTGTAGCTTGGACTTTTTTAAGTGCAGCACAGCAAAAAGCCTGGAAATTCGAATAAAAACGCCTTATCACCTGAATATTTCATCCCACCAATCATATTTGATAGTCTTGAAAATCAATTTGTAACGATACATTTTCTAATTATTCATTTAAAAGGAAGCCCTTTAAAAACTTCTATTTTTAAATCAATATTTAAATTTTCCAAAATTTATTTTCCAAAAAAAAATAACTATTCCTAAATAGTTATTTTTTTTTACAATATATTAAACAAAAATCAATTATTAACATAATTTTAATTAGATTTGATACGTATTTATTTAAATAATTATAAATACATTTCTATAACGATGCATCAAAAAGACAACTAAAAATCACACTATTACACCTAAAAAAACTTAAGTACTCTTTTAAGATTATTTATTTTAAAAAATGATCTAAATTAAACTAAATGGTAGAAAAGCAACTATTACTTACCGAAATACTTGATGATTCCACACTTTGGAACATCCTGAAAGAAGGGAATAAAGATGCGTTTTCAGTACTTTTTAAAAGACATTATTCTCATTTAGTACGGTATGGAAACTCCTTATTTCCTTATCCTGAAAAAGTACAAGACTGTGTGCAAGATGTTTTTACAGATCTATGGATTTACAGAGACAAATTGAGTGATAAAGTGGTTGTAAAAGCCTACTTATTAGCCTGTGTTCGCAAGCGAATTACCAGATCACAAGAACGAGATCGTATTTTTAGGCTAAGCTCTTCTGTAGATACGATTGAATTTTTATTTGATTTTTCAATAGAACACGAACTTATTTCTGATGAAACTACAGCTTCTAAAGTGTCACATCTCAATCAACTGATTAATGATTTGCCTTCTCGACAAAAAGAGGCTTTATACCTTCGTTACACCCAAGAACTCTCAGTAGACCAAATTGCTGATACACTTAACATTAATTATCAATCAGCAAACAATCTTTTGCACCGGGCACTGTTAAGCTTACGCAAAGATTGGAAAGGAACAATCTGTTGCATTTTAATGCTGTTTTCATTGGCGTTCTAGTCTTCCAAAAATAAATCCAAAAAAAAATACCATTTAGTGAGTATCAATTAAAAAAATTGTCCTCTATATAATTGTAACCCTTTTTTTGATGCAACACCGTAATAATTATACCGAGATAGAACACTTTTTAGCTGATGAATCATTCCGATTATGGGTGTGTTTTAAAGACGACCAACTAGAATGGGAAGAATGGACTTTAGAAAATTCCAGTCGTGCTAAATTGGTTGAAGAATCCAGATTATGGCTTTTAGCGATGAACGTTCCTAATGATGATTTAGCTGAGGATGACGTTCAATATGCTCTAGAAGCTACTTGGGGAAAAATTGAAAGAACAGAAGGAAATAAAAAGGAGAAACCAGTTCTTAAACTTTTGAGAAAAAGATGGTTTAATGGAGTAGCCGCAGTTTTGATTATAAGCCTTTTAACAGGCTGGCTATACAATCAAAGCAACACTTCTGAAAACGCTGCACTGACATACAGTGAACTTATAAACGAAAATGACGAAGGTTTGGTTGAGCAAACTAACAATTCAGACAAACCACAAATTATAACATTATCCGATGGTAGTTCTGTTTTACTTCAACCCAACAGTAAACTAAGTTATCCTAAAATATTTGTGGGCAATGAAAGAAAAGTATACCTCTCTGGTGAAGGTTTTTTCGAAATCAGTAAAGATCCTAAAAAACCATTTTTCGTCTTTGCGAATGAAATAGTTACAAAAGTAGTAGGAACCAGTTTTAAAATAAAAGCATACGCTAATCAGCCGAATGTGGAAGTGGTGGTTCGAACTGGAAAAGTAAAAGTAAGATCTAATGAATTAATCTCCAACCCAAAAGACCAACTGATTGTTTTATTACCGAATCAAGCTTTGCGATTCGTTCGAAAAAGCTTAAGTTTTAATAAGATTACTGACATCACACAGGATGAATCATTGAGTCGTTCCACAAGTAATATAGAGCAATTAGGATTTGAATTTACAGACATTCCTGTTTCACAAATTTTCAAAACTATTGAGCAGGCGTATTTAGTGAAAATTGATTTCCCTCAAACAAAATTAAATAATTGCTACCTCACTACCTCTTTAAGCGATCAGCCTTTACCAGAAAAATTAAAAATCATTTGCAAAAGCATTGGTAACAATACGAGTTATGAAATGAATGGAAACCAAATTAAAATTATATCTGACGGATGTAACGAATAGCAACTCGCCAATGAATTAAAACAATACAATAAAAAAGCGCCGAAAATGCTGTAACATTCTCGACGCCTAGAATAAAATCAATTCGCTCTCTGTAAAGAGTAATTGCAGTGTTCTATCAATACCCTAACTAACAAATATTAATAAAAACAGACCAAAACTATGAAAAAAACCGTCCTTAAACAACGACTACTAATTCGAATTATGAAAATAACCTTATTTCAATTTGTTTTAGCGCTTGTCTTTTCAAGTGTAACAATAGCGAACAATATCAGAGGTCAAAAAAAACTGGACACAAAGGTAACTATTACCGTGACCGATTTGAACTTAAATACTGCATTGACTAAACTTGAAAAATTAGCACATGTGAAATTTTCGTTTAATTCGAGAATGTCACAATTGAACCAAAAAGTGAGTGTTTATGCTAATAATGAAGCATTATCAAGTGTACTAAATCGCATTTTAAAACCATTAAAAATTAATTATACTGAAGTTAGCAATCAAATTATTTTACAAAAAGAAGAAATTGCTAAAACAGGAAGTAATGGAGAATTTATCTCAATTTTAAATCAAAACGCAGTGGTTGAAATCATTAAAGGCCGCGTTGTTGATGAAAAAGGAGAATCTTTACCTGGCGTAACCGTTCTTGTAAAAGGAACTAAAAAAGGCACAACAACAGATATCGATGGGAGTTACACCATCAATGCTGAAATTGGAGACGTTTTGCAATTTTCTTATGTGGGATTAGAAACTAAATCCGTAACCGTAACCGGAACAACATTAAATGTTACTTTGACGGGAAGTGGAGAAACGTTGCAAGATGTTGTCGTAATCGGTTCCCGGAATGCCGCCAGAACAGTAACAGAATCTGCAGTGCCAATTGATGTTATCAGCATGAAAGAGATCGCTTCACAAGGTGCTCAAACGAATTTGAATCAGATTTTAAATATGGTTGCGCCTTCTTTTACATCAAATACAACCACTGTAGCTGATGGAACAGATCACATTGACCCTGCGCAATTAAGAGGTTTAGGTCCAGACCAAGTTTTAGTTTTGTTAAATGGAAAACGACGTCATACCTCTTCTTTAGTAAATATCAATGGATCACCAGGTAGAGGTGCTGTAGGTACCGACTTGAATTCCATTCCTGCTTTTGCTATCGAAAAAATTGAAGTATTAAGAGATGGGGCTTCAGCTCAATATGGCTCAGATGCTATTGCTGGTGTAATCAACATCAACATGAAAAAAGACACTAAAAAATTAGAAATAAATCTTTTTGGTGGGAGTCATTTTTCTAAAAATGCTAACGACCATACCGGTGGAAATGATGGAAACAACATCCAAATTGACTTGAACTACGGAACAAATTTAGGAAAGGAAAAAAGTTTCATTAATGTTACGGCAAGTGCTCAGTTAAGAGGTCAAACAAGTCGTGCTAAAGAAGTTACAGGAAATTTATTTAACAGATACAATGCTGTTGAAGAAAGAGCCAGAATTGCAGGTATTAACATTAATAGTTTGTATGCAAATACGTTAAACCCTACCCCTGGTTTTTACAACGGTTTGCTGAACACAATTAATACGTATGCGCAACAAGTAAGTTATTTTGATGCAGCAACAAAAACTGCAATCCAAAATGCTGCTACATCAGGGAATTTACCGGGAATGAGAACTTTATTAGGAATTGATGCCACAACTGACGAACTAGCCTTTAGAGGTTTAGTACGAAATGGTTTTAATATGCGAGTAGGTCAATCATCACTACAAAGCTCACAATTCTTTGTTAATGCTGCTTATCCAATAAATGACAAGCTAGAGCTATACGCTTTTGGAGGTAGCAGCTATAGAACTGGTGAAGCTGCTGGATTTTACAGAAGACCAAATCAAGCCAGATCGTATACCGGTTTGTATCCAAATGGTTTTTTACCTGAAATCCATTCTACAATTAACGACATTTCAGCAGCAGCAGGGTTGAGAGGTACTATCTTTGGTAATTGGAATTTTGACTTAAGTAATACTTTTGGTAGAAACAGTTTTGATTATGGCGTTGAAAATACCGTCAATTCTTCCATGAGAGAAAACTCTCCAACTACTTTTGATGCAGGTGGATTAGCCTTTAACCAAAACACAACTAATTTTGACATGAATCAAAAATTTGGTGATTTGAACGTTGCTTTTGGAGCTGAATACCGCAATGAAAACTATAGTATTAGTGCAGGACAACCAGAATCATATAATTTATATGATATAAACGGTAATGTAGCTTTACCAGGAGTAACTCCTGCTAATTTGATCGTAACTGATTTCTTTGGATCTATTAGAGGAAATGGCTCCCAAGTATTTCCAGGTTTCAGGCCAGCAAATGCTGTTGACAAAGGTCGTAACAGTGCCGCTATCTATGGAGATCTTGAATATGATGTTACAGAAAAATGGTTAGTGAACGGAGCCGTTCGTTTTGAAAACTATTCTGATTTTGGAAACACTACTAATTTTAAAGTTGCCAGTCGTTATAAACTAACAGACAACATTAATGTGCGTGGTGCCGTTTCCACTGGTTTTCGCGCTCCTTCTTTACATCAAATAAATTTTAACGCTACCGCGACACAATTTGTTGGTGGTGTACCATTTGAAGTAAGTACATTTAGTAATGATTCCCCAGCAGCTAAAGCCCTTGGAATTCCGCAATTGAAACAAGAAGAATCTAAAAGTGCTAGTATTGGTTTTACCGCTAAGATTCCAGAGGGAAACATTACTTTGACTGCCGATGCTTATATTGTAAGAATAGATGACCGAGTAACTTTGACGGATCAATTTTCTCGTCCATCGGGCACATTTGCTGACGGAACACCACAGAGAGAACTTCAATTACAATTTGATCTCGCTGGAGCAAATGCGGCAACCTTTTTTGCCAATGCTATTAGTACAGAATCTAAAGGAATTGATATCATTATAACACATAAACTAAATTTAGGAGCCATAGTGATCAAATCTGATTTAGCTACTACTTTTTCTCAAACAAGACAAGTAGGTACTATACAAGGATCGCCTACCTTGGTTGCTAATGGTCAAATAAACCGCTATTTCTCTGAAATGAGCAGAATCTATTTAGAAGAAGCCATTCCAAGAGTTAAAGGAAATTTAACCAACTCATTTACATACAAAAAATTCGATTTCTTTTTGAGAAATGTATATTTTGGTAAAGTGACAGACCCAAATACTGTTGATGTCAATGGTGACGGATCCGTTGGAGCAATAGTGGTAAATGGAAGAGCAGTAGAAAACGAGCATCCTACTTGGGCAGCAAAAATCATTACTGATTTATCTGTAGGCTTCAAAATAACTGAGGCAGCGAAAATTGTAATTGGAGCTAATAATATTTTTGATATTTATCCCGATATGAATTTAGGTCCAATTTCAGCAAAAAGACCTACAAACATTGCAAATCCTAATTTAACTGGTTTGGATTCAAATGGTAATGTTGCCTATAATCCAGCTACTACAATCGATTTATCAAATGCAAATCAATTTGCATATTCAAGAAACACCTCTCAATTTGGTCAAAACGGAAGATTTCTTTTCGCTAGGTTAAGCTTCAGTTTCTAATAATTTATATTTCTCTAATGAAACCATCCTGTGATATCGGGATGGTTTTTTTTTGGCAAAAAGTTTAGAAAAAAAAGAATCCAAACTTTGTACCTTTGTATCTCTCTTAACCTTTGTCCCTTGTTTTAAATGAATTTCCAAGTAGTATCTGATTACCAGCCAAAAGGCGACCAACCGCAAGCCATCGCCAAATTAGCACAAGGAATAGTTGATGGAGATCAGTTCCAAACGCTTTTAGGAGTTACAGGATCCGGAAAAACATTTACGGTGGCCAATGTGATCCAAGAAGTACAAAGACCAACATTAGTTTTGGCACATAACAAAACTTTGGCAGCACAATTATACTCGGAATTCAAGCAATTTTTCCCGAATAATGCTGTCGAATATTTTGTTTCATACTACGACTATTACCAACCCGAAGCTTTTATGCCCGTTACAGGCGTTTTCATTGAAAAAGATTTATCCATCAATGAAGAGCTGGAAAAAATGCGAATGTCAACCACCGCTTCACTACTTTCTGGACGTAGAGATATTTTAGTGGTAGCATCGGTTTCTTGTTTGTACGGTATTGGAAACCCGATAGAATTTCAAAAAAATCTAATTCCAATTGAGAAAGGCCAGATTATTTCTCGTACCAAATTATTACATCAATTGGTGCAAAGTTTATATTCTAGAACTGAAGCCGATTTTAATCCTGGAAGTTTCAGGATTAAAGGAGACACTGTTGATGTGTACCCTAGTTACGCTGATGAAGCCTACCGTATTCATTTTTTTGGTGATGAAATTGAGGAGATCGAAAGCTTTGACACCAAGAATTCTCAAGTACTTGAGAAATTTGAAAGACTGACTATTTATCCCGCTAATATGTTTGTGACTTCGCCAGATGTATTGCAAAATGCAATTTGGGAAATCCAACAAGATTTAGTCAAACAAGTGGATTATTTTAAGGAAATAGGAAAACATCTAGAAGCGAAACGTTTGGAAGAACGTACCAATTTTGATTTAGAAATGATCCGAGAATTGGGGTATTGTTCGGGTATCGAAAATTACTCCCGTTATCTTGACGGACGTTTGCCTGGAACTAGACCGTTTTGCTTGCTAGACTATTTCCCAAAAGATTATTTGATGGTGGTCGATGAAAGCCATGTAACGCTTTCACAAGTAAGCGCTATGTATGGCGGAGACAGAAGCCGAAAAGAAAATTTAGTTGAATATGGTTTTCGACTTCCTGCTGCGATGGACAATCGTCCGTTGAAGTTTGAAGAGTTCGAAGCCATGCAGAATCAAGTCATATACGTATCCGCAACGCCAGCTGATTATGAATTACAGAAAACCGAAGGAGTGGTTGTCGAGCAGGTAATTCGTCCTACAGGTTTATTAGATCCCATTATTGAAATTCGACCAAGCTTAAACCAAATAGATGATTTAATTGAAGAAATTCAGGTTCGAGCCGAAATTGACGAGCGTGTTTTAGTGACGACTTTAACCAAAAGAATGGCCGAAGAACTAGCCAAATATTTAACTAAAGTCAATATTCGTTGCCGTTACATTCACTCTGAAGTAGATACTTTGGAACGAATAGAAATTATGCAAGATTTACGAAAAGGAATTTTTGATGTGCTAATTGGTGTCAATTTACTTCGTGAAGGTCTGGATCTACCGGAAGTTTCGTTGGTGGCCATTTTAGACGCAGATAAAGAGGGTTTTCTAAGAAGCCATCGCTCGCTTACACAAACCATTGGCCGTGCTGCGAGAAATTTGAATGGAAAAGCAATTATGTATGCTGATAAAATTACCAATAGTATGCAAAAAACGATTGATGAAACTACCTATCGCAGAACCAAACAGATTAATTACAATACTGCAAATAATTTAACTCCGCAGGCTTTAAACAAAAAGATAGAAAGTGCCTTTACAAAAAACCCGCTAGTGGATTACGAGTTAGGAAACTCCTTGAACGCTGCCGCAGAACCAGAAAACCTATACCTATCAAAACCTGAAATTGAAAAACTGATTCGTGAAAAAAGGAAATCAATGGAAAAATCTGCTAAAGAATTAGACTTTATGCAAGCGGCTAAATTACGTGATGAAATAAAAGCGTTGCAAGGACAATTGACTTAATTATACTGCTCCTGAAAAACATTCAACAAAACTGCTCCGTCAATAATTGCGTTTGGTGCGTTTTGCATCAATTTAAGAACTCTTTTTGTTGCTGTCGGATTCAATCCCATATTTATTGCAATTTGCTGAAGAGTAATCATTTCTTTTTCATGCAAAATTCCGTCACAGTACATTAATAATGCTAGTCTGTAAAACTGTTGAATACGCAAAAACTCTGTTTTAATAGGTATTTGTGGTGCCTCTTCATGAAAAAACTGATTAAATTCGTCTTTATTTATCTGTAATTCTTGAGCAATAATGACTAAGAAATCATATTCTCGTTTGTGCAATTGTCCATCAACAGTAGAAAACGCAATCATCTCTAAAAGTAAACTTCTCTTTTCTTCGAATGTATTCATCAAATTATTATTTTTAGCTAAAATATTGTTTTTAATTTAAAACACAAAAACTAATAATGATCCGAAATACGTTCCTACTCCTATTCTTTATTTTAATACCCGTAATAATAAATGCACAAGAGGCACTGCAAAATATTGGGAGCACTGCTACAAAGCAAGTTTCCACTTTTACAATTGACGCTCCACAATTGAATGGTACAAAGAAAATTTGGATGTATTTGCCTAAAAATTATGCCAATTCAAAAAAGAAATTCTCAGTCATTTACATGCATGACGCGCAAAATTTATTTGATGCCAAAACATCGTATGCTGGCGAATGGAACGTTGATGAAAAATTAGACAGTCTAAATGCACCCGTTATTATTATAGGAATCGAGCATGGAAATGATACCCGTATGGAAGAATTAACGCCTTTCAAGAATGAAAAATATGGCGGTGGAAAAGCAGATAATTATTTAGCTTTTATCGTAAAAACGTTAAAACCATACGTAGACAAAAACTACAAAACCAAACCCGACAAAAAGCATACGCTTATCATGGGAAGTTCGCTCGGTGGTTTGAATTCTTTTTATGCGGTTTTAAAATACCCAGAAATATTTGGCAAAGCAGGAGTGTTTTCGCCTTCTTTTTGGTTCTCGAAAGACATTTATACCCTGATGGAACAATCAAAAAAGACAAAAGCAAAAATCTATTTTCTTTGCGGTGACAAGGAAAGTGACGATATGGTTTCTGATTTGAACAAAATGGAATACCTGCTGAATTCCAACAGATGCTATTGTTTGAACTTGAACCATAAAAAAATTGTAAAAGACGGTCAACACAATGAAAAACTATGGCGCGATGGATTTGTTCAAGCGATTTTATGGCTTGGTTATTAATGACATCAACATAAAACAGACACTTTATGGAACTGATTTTAAGAGAGTACAACCTAAAATTAAAACATACCTTCACGATTTCGAGAAAATCAATCGACTTTCAGCCATCTTTAATTATTGAATTAAAGAGCGATGGGTTTTCTGGTTTCGGCGAATCCACATCCAACCCTTATTACCACACTACCGTTACAATGATGCGTGCTGATTTAGAAAAAATCAGACCATTAATTGAAGCGAGTACCACCGATACTCCAGAAGAATTTTGGACAAAAATTCATCCCTATTTGCAGAATAATATGTTTGCTCTATGCGCACTCGATGTGGCCTACACGGATTGGTATGCGCGTAAAAAAGGAAAAAAACTATACGAATTGTGGAATTATACTATCGATAAAAATCCATTGACAGATTATACCATTGGCATTGCTTCTATCGAAAAAATGATTGCAAAAATGAAAGAGCTGCCGTGGCCAATTTATAAAATAAAACTAGGAACGCCAGAGGATATTGCTATTGTTACTGCTCTTAGAAAACATACTGATGCTGTTTTTCGTATAGACGCTAATTGCGGCTGGACAGTTGATGAGACTATCACTAACGCCATCGAATTAAAAAAATTAGGTGTCGAATTTTTAGAACAACCATTAAAAGCTGATGATTGGGCAGGACACAAGGAAGTTTACAAGCATACTGTTTTACCAATCATCGCTGATGAAAGCTGTATCATTGAAACGGATGTCGCAAAGTGTCAACATCATTTTCATGGAGTGAATATAAAATTAGCCAAATGTGGCGGCTTAACTCCAGGCAGACGCATGATTCAAGAAGCCAAACAGCTAGGCATGAAAACAATGGTAGGTTGCATGACGGAATCTACGGTGGGGATATCAGCAATAGCTCACTTATTACCGCAATTGGATTACGTAGATATGGACGGCGCATTGCTTTTAGCCGAAGATATTGCTACCGGAATTACGCTCAATTTTGGAAAAACTATCTATTCTGAACACAATGGGACCGGCGTAATTTTACTTTAAATATTTTATCATCAAACCAATTCTAAAACTAAAATTGTGTTGTAATTGCTTTTAAAACGTACCTTTGTAAAAAATTATGATGATGACAAATAACGATATCTTTAAAAAACTTCGCGTTGCACTTATGTTGCGTGACGATCAAATAGTTGAAATATTAGAATTAGTAGATTTTAGAATAACCAAATCAGAGCTAGGTGCTTTTTTTCGGGATGAAAAACATGAAAATTACATGGAATGTGGTGATCAAGTGTTGCGTAATTTTCTGAATGGATTGGTTATTCACTTGCGTGGAACCAAAGAAAATCCAAAAAATCCAAATGATGTTTTAGCCAAGCACAAAGCACAAATTCCAGCGAAAGACAGTGTAAAAGAGCGACCAGAATTTAAAGCCAAACCAAGAGACGAAGAGCGTTCTCGAGGTGATGAAGCGCCTTCCAAGAAAAAACCTGCAACCAAGAATAATTCAAAAAAACAATATCCCAAAGGTAATTCTAAAATACAAGTTGTAGAGAAAGTGAAATTTAATTTCGGTAAAGGCAGCAAATCCTAACCGTGAAAACGGCGTTAGTAATTGGTAGCACTGGTCTAATAGGCTCTGAACTATTGAAAATTCTTTTAAAGAGTCCAGAGTATACTCAGGTGGTGACTTTCGTAAAAAGAGATTTAGGAATCCGTCATCCCAAATTAACACAATACGGTATTGATTTTGATAAGCCAGAAACTTATGAAAATCTTGTTATAGGGGACGATTTCTTTTGCACGATTGGCACAACGATCAAAAAAGCAGGAAGTCAAAGCGCATTCAGAAAAGTAGATTATGAATATCCGCGACAGTTTGCCAATTTTGCAAGACAAAACAAGGTTAAAAATTTTCTGATAATTTCCTCTTTAAATGCCAATCCAAAATCAAGTAATTTCTATTTGAAAACCAAAGGAGACATTCAACATTTTCTCAAAAATTGCGAATTCCAAAGCGTTGCTGTACTGCAGCCTTCTCTTCTTTTAGGAAACCGAGCAGAATTTAGATTCGGTGAAAAAGTAGGTGCCTTTTTCATGCAAACGTTTTCATTTGTGTTTCAAGGCAACTTGAAAAAATATAAGGCGATTGAAGGTAAAACTGTTGCAAAAGCAATGTTTAAAATAGCTCAAAGAAACGACACTGGTTTCAAAATATATGAATCGGATGCGATTCAAGAAATTGGAAAGTAATACAATTGCAAAATCCTGAATGAGAGTTCAGGATTTTTTGTATATTTAGTATGTATCAAAGAATTCACACCTTCCAATATGAAATGCCTCTTTATCCTTAACACATTATTTTTTACAACACTATTTTTTGGACAAAACACTAAAACTGAAGAACCAGCGGTGTTTATTGATTCTAACTTAATTGCAAGAAATGCAATTGAATATATCAACCCAAATGAAATTGAATCTGTGAATGTTATTAAAAAGGACACCATAATAAATGCTGTTTTGTTTCATGGTCAGCTTTACATTACTTCTAAAAACTCTAAGAAATACGACTTTCTAACTTTAGAAAAAATCAAAACTGAATTTACAAAAATTAAAAGTAACGACGTCATTTATATGGTAAATGGAGCATTTATAAAAGACAATATTGATACTTTCAAATTAGACCGCAACTATATTTTAAAAGTTGAAGTTACTAATTCAGAAGAATTTTATAACCTAAGAGAGAGTACTGCCAAATTTGACATTATCAACATCTTGGGTAAAACCAAAGAAAATTTAGAAAATAAAAATAAGATTTTATTAAGAGGTCATGAAGCCATAGGAGTTAAATAGAATCTGTTTTAAATAATTTTTAAATCCCATTTTAAGAACTACAACTTAACATCGAACATCCTACTTTATCTCTAGCCCAATCGGGTCTTTTGGCAAACCATTTTTGAAGATGGGGTTGTTCGTCATATGGATTTTTGAGCATTTCGAATAATTCTTTCAATAAGTCATAATCTCCTTTATCCGCGTCATCAATACACAACTGCGACATATAATTTCGCAGGACGTATTTTGGATTAACTAAATTCATCTGCTCTTTTCTTTCTGTATCTAAAAGTTTTTCTTCATTAATTCGAATGCTGTACCGCTCCAACCAATCGTACCATTCCTTCATTACATTTTCATTTAAATCCTTTTCATTGTAAAAAGCATCTTTGATAGCATTGAAAGCGATTGTAACGGAATCATCTTTTGAAACAGTACTCAAATTTCTAAAGAAAATTGTCATATCTGTTTCTACTTTTTCCAATAATTCTACCAAAACGCCAACTAAAAGCAAGTCACTTTCTTTCTTGTCTTGAAGGCCAAGTTTATTTTGCATCATTATCAAATATTCGCTCTCATAATCAATGCTAAACTTTTCCAGAATATTTTCTAGCGGTTTTGCATCTTCAATCAGTGGATACAAAGCATTCGCCAATTGGTACAAATTCCACAAAGCAATTTCAGGTTGGTTGCCAAAGCGGTATCTTTTATGTTGTCTGTCGGTAGTATTTGGCGTCCAGCCAGCATTGTAATCTTCTAACCAGCCGTACGGTCCATAATCTATCGTGATACCGTGAATAGACATATTATCGGTATTCATTACACCATGAACGAAGCCTACGCGTTGCCATTCGATAATCATTTTTCTTGTAGATTCAGCAACTGCAGCAAAAAACGCAAGATATTTCTCGGCTCCTTCACTTGTGATAGCTGGAAAATGGTGTTTAATGGTAAAATCAGTAAGTAATTTGAGATTAACAAGATCATTTTGCGAAGCCAATATTTCGAAACTTCCAAAACGAATAAACGATGGCGCCACTCTACAAACAATAGCACCTTTTTCATACGCTGGATTTCCGTTATACAACACATCGCGCAACACAGGATCGCCCGAAAGCATTAGCGACAGCGAACGTGTCGTAGGAACTCCCAAATAATGCATGGCTTCGGCGCATAAATATTCTCTAATGGAGGAGCGCAATACCGCAAAACCATCGGCTGTTCTAGAATATGGTGTAGGCCCAGCACCTTTTAGTTGTAAAGTGTATGTCTTATCTTCATGAACTACTTCAGTGAGATTTATAGCGCGGCCATCACCCAATTGTCCAGCCCAATTCCCAAATTGATGTCCAGC
The DNA here is from genome assembly GCF_056428945.1 of Flavobacterium sp. GNP010. Classification (NCBI taxonomy): domain Bacteria; kingdom Pseudomonadati; phylum Bacteroidota; class Flavobacteriia; order Flavobacteriales; family Flavobacteriaceae; genus Flavobacterium; species Flavobacterium sp. GNP010. The sequence goes on from NZ_JBWJVK010000008.1 coordinate 115,592, forward strand.
ATAGCACAAGGCAAAAGGCTTGGTATTGGGATAAATGGAGGTTCCTGAAAACGTATTTAAAAAATCAGAGGAAAGTACATCTTCATCTGAAAGTCCGAGTGTAGTAGCCATGTCGCCATTCGCATGAATTAAACTCGGATTAGAAGGTTTGGTCGGAGCAACATAGGAATAACATGCTTTTTTTACTTGTCTTGGACTATTTTCAAGATCAGGATCAGCGGGTAAATTAGTTATAAAATTATTTTGTATCTTGAGTTTCATGAGTTGTAGCAATTAGAAAACAAAGATAATCGTTGCTTACAATAAAACTTTACACTTTCGAGTAATATTATGATTTGTTCTCCTTAGTAATAGGAACGCCTTTAAACTAAAAAAACCTGTTTGATTACTCAAACAGGTTTTTGAAATATAAAAATTTTAATACTTAAGAAAGTGCTGCTTTTACTTGATCTGCTGCTTCTTGAAATTCAACTGCAGATAAAATTGGCATTCCTGAATTATCTATTAATTCTTTTGCGATTGCTGCATTAGTACCTTGTAAACGAACAATAATTGGCACTTTGATTGCGTCACCCATATTTTTATAAGCATCAACAACTCCTTGAGCCACACGGTCACAACGAACGATTCCACCAAAAATATTAATCAAAATTGCTTTTACGTTTTGATCTTTTAAGATTATACGGAAAGCAGTTTCAACACGTTTTGCATCAGCAGTTCCACCCACGTCAAGGAAGTTAGCAGGCTCAAAACCAGCATACTTGATTAAATCCATAGTTGCCATTGCTAATCCAGCTCCGTTTACCATACATCCTACGGTTCCGTCAAGATCTACATAGTTTAATCCTACTTCTTTTGCTTCTACTTCGATTGGATTTTCCTCACGAACGTCGCGCATGTCAGCATATTTCTTTTGTCTGTATAAAGCATTATCATCGATATTTACTTTAGCATCTACAGCCATAATTTTATTATCGGATGTTTTTAAAACCGGATTGATTTCAAACATCGAAGCATCAGATCCAATGTATGCATTGTACAAAGAGTCGATGAATTTTACCATTTCTTTGAAAGCATTTCCAGAAAGACCTAGGTTAAAAGCAATTCTTCTTGCTTGAAAACCTTGTAATCCAACAGAAGGATCAATTTCTTCCGTAAAGATTAAATGTGGAGTATGTTCTGCAACTTCTTCAATATCCATTCCACCTTCAGTAGAATACATAATCATGTTACGACCTGTAGCTCTATTCAATAAAACAGAAACATAAAACTCAGAAGTTTCACTTTCACCAGGGTAATAAACATCCTCAGCAATTAAAACTTTGTGTACTTTTTTACCTTCAGCAGAAGTTTGAGGAGTAATCAATTGCATTCCGATGATTTGCTCTGAAATCTCTTCTACTTGTTGTAAGTTTTTGGCAAGTTTTACTCCACCACCTTTTCCACGTCCACCGGCATGAACTTGGGCTTTTACAACATACCAACTTGTACCCGTTTCGGTTGTTAATTGTTTTGCAGCAGCAACCGCTTCTACAGGACTATTAGCAACGATTCCGCGTTGAATGCGAACTCCGTAGCTAGCTAAAATCTCTTTTCCTTGATATTCGTGTATGTTCATAATATAGAATTTGTCTGGCTTCTGAATTTTTTCAGTTTAAAAGTGGCACAAAAATAGCAAAATTAAATGTAACTGTTATTTTTTTTTCAATTAAATATAGGTCAAAATGAGACCAACCTGACGATATGAAACCATTCTCACCAAACGATAAATTATAATAATTAATCACAAATTTGTTATAAATAGTCGCAATTCTGTTTTACCGAACTATTTTTTTCAAAATCAAGTGTCTAGCACCATCCAATTGCTTCACTTTTTATCGAAAAATCAAATCAGCAATGTTTAAATAACAATATTGATATTTATTTAACAAATTTCTATTATAAATACAAAAACAAGGCCATTTTAACCAATTAACTAACTATATGATACTAAATATTTAATTTTACACAAAAATAAAAAGTATGAAAGTTAAAGAACAAGGCCTATACTTACCCGAATTTGAACACGACAATTGTGGAGCTGGATTCATTTGTAATCTAAACGGAATTAAGTCAAATGATATAATACACAAAGCACTAGATATTCTCATAAAACTAGAACACCGTGGTGCTGTGAGTTCTGATGGCAGGACTGGAGATGGAGCTGGTATCCTATTTGATATCCCTCATGATTTTTTTAAAAAAGTATGTGATTTTGAAATCCCAGCAGCAAAACAATATGCCGTGGGAATGGTGTTCATGCCCAAAAGTCCCAACCAAGTCTCTTTTTGCAAAACCACTTTTGAAGCATCTATAAAAGATCAAAAGTTAGAAATTTTAGGATGGAGAACAGTTCCTGTTGACGCATCAAATTTAGGTCAAATTGCAGCTGAGAAAGAGCCCACGGTACAACAAGTGTTTGTAGGTAAAAATGGATTGGATTTGACAGAACAACAATTTAATGCTAAAATGTTTGCCGCTAGAAAAATTGCAGAACACGCTATCATAAATTCAAGAATTTCAGAAAGCTACCGTTTTTATTTCTCAAGTTTTTCTACAACAACTATCATATATAAAGGTTTGCTAATGCCAGAAGATATCAGCAGGTATTACACCGATTTACTCGATGATGACTTGGTAACCCGATTGGCATTGGTTCACCAACGATTTTCGACCAATACATTCCCGTCTTGGGAACTCGCTCAACCGTTTCGCTATATGTGTCACAATGGAGAAATCAACACTTTACGTGGCAACATAAGCCGCATGCGTGCACGTGAGGAATTGATGCAAAGTGATGTTTTTGGCGAAGACATCAAAAAACTTTTCCCAATTATCTTGGAAGGAAAATCAGATTCAGCTTCAATGGATATGGTAATAGAATTGTTACTGATGACAGGACGTTCCTTGCCGGAAGCTATGATGATGGTAGTCCCAGAAGCTTGGGAAAAACACCAAACGATGTCGGAGGATAAAAAAGCCTTTTACGAATACAACGCTTGTATTATGGAACCTTGGGATGGACCAGCTTCTATTCCTTTTACAGATGGTAATGTAATTGGAGCGCTATTGGATAGAAATGGATTGCGTCCTTCTCGATACACTTTAACCAAAAGTGGTTTCGTAATTATGTCTTCAGAAATTGGAGTATTAGATATCAAACCAGAAGATGTCATTCAACACGGTCGATTAGAACCAGGGAAAATGTTTTTGGTTGACATGAACGAAGGACGAATTATCGAAGATGACGAAATCAAAAATGCAATTGTAACCAAACGTCCTTATAAACAATGGCTTGACGAAAACTTACTTTCGCTATCTCAAATTCCGTACACTGATAATCTCATTCCGGTTGAAAATGTTGATTTTGAAACCAGACAGCGCTTATTTGGATATACGATTGAAGATTTAAAAACAATCATCAACCCGATGGGTGCCGAAGGAGCCGAAGCGCTAAGTTCGATGGGCAATGACACTCCGCTTGCCGTTTTATCAGATCAGCCACAACTTTTGTATAATTATTTCAAACAGTTATTTGCTCAAGTTACAAACCCGCCTTTGGATGGTATTCGTGAAGAAATCATTACGGATATCAGTTTAGCTATTGGTGGCGATTATAATATTTTTGACATTGTACCCAAGCATTGTAAAAAACTAAAAATCCAAAATCCGGTCATTTCCAATGAAGATTTGGACAAAATTAGAAACATCAATCATACCGATTTCAAGTCGGTCACCATTTCTACTTTATATGAAATAAAAAAAGGAGTAAACGGACTAGAACGAGCTCTTGAAAAAGCAGTACAAGCTACCTACAAAGCAGTTGCAGAAGGCTGCAATATTGTGATTTTATCAGACAGAGGTGTAAGCGAAAAAATGGCTCCTATTCCAATGTTACTTGCCTGCTCCTACATACATCATTCGCTAAACATTCTTAAAGTTCGATCTAAATTTGGTATTCTTATCGAATCGGCGGAACCACGCGAACCACATCATTTTGCCCTATTATTTGGTTACGGAGCAAGTGCAATCAACCCGTACATGGTAAACGAAATCATCTACAATCAAGTAAATGCTGGATTTATCACTGGTGTAAAAGCCGATTATGCAATCAAAAATTACAACAAAGCCATCGCAAAAGGGATTCTGAAGATCATGAACAAAATCGGAATTTCTACTTTGCATTCGTACAGAGCAGCGCAAATTTTTGAAATCTTAGGATTGAACAAAACTTTTACTTCTAAATATTTTCCTTACACGCCATCACGAATTGAAGGAATTGGTTTGATGGAAGTCGAAAAAGAAATCAAAAAAAGATACCAAAAAGCCTTTCCAAATTCAAAAGTCAGTAATTTACTTCCACTCGAAATTGGCGGTGTTTACAGATGGAGAAGATCAGGCGAAAAGCATATGTTCAACCCAACCACGATTTCTAAATTACAACAAGCTGTTCGCCTAAACAGTCCTGAAAGTTATAAAGAGTACTCTAAAATGGTCAATGATCAAAGTGAAAATTTGATGACTATTAGAGGTTTATTTGAATTCAATAACTTAGATCCTATTTCAATTGACGAAGTGGAACCTTGGACAGAAATTGTAAAAAAATTCAAAACAGGTGCCATGTCTTATGGATCCATCAGCCAAGAAGCACATGAAAACCTGGCGATTGCCATGAACAGAATTGGTGGAAAAAGCAACTCAGGAGAAGGCGGAGAAGATCCAAAACGTTTTCAAAAAGACTTAAATGGAGACTCTAGAAATAGCGCCATCAAACAAGTTGCTTCAGGACGTTTTGGGGTTTCAATCAACTATTTGACCAACGCTCGCGAAATTCAAATCAAAATGGCACAAGGCGCCAAACCTGGTGAAGGCGGTCAATTACCTGGTGAAAAAGTAGTACCTTGGATTGCCGAAACCAGAAATTCAACACCGTATGTTGGACTAATTTCACCACCACCTCACCATGATATTTATTCTATTGAAGATTTATCGCAGTTAATTTTTGACTTAAAAAATGCCAATCGCGAAGCTAGAATTAATGTTAAATTAGTTTCCGAAGTTGGTGTTGGTACCATTGCGGCAGGTGTTGCAAAGGCAAAAGCAGATGTGATTTTAATTTCAGGATACGATGGAGGAACTGGAGCTGCTCCATTGACCTCATTGACTCATACCGGAATTCCTTGGGAACTTGGACTTGCCGAAGCGCAACAAACATTGATTTTGAACGATTTGAGAAGCCGAATCGTTTTAGAATGTGATGGCCAACTAAAAACGGGTCGCGATGTGGCTATAGCAGCCTTACTTGGAGCGGAGGAATTTGGTTTTGCAACAGCGCCATTAGTAGCTTCTGGTTGTATCATGATGCGAGCGTGTCACTTGAATACATGTCCTGTAGGTATTGCAACACAAGATCCTGAATTGAGAAAAAATTTCAAAGGAACTCCAGAACACATTATCAACTTCATGTATTTTATTGCTGAAGAGTTAAGAGAAATCATGGCACAATTAGGCTTTAGAACCTTAAAAGAAATGGTGGGACAATCTCAAAAACTGAATGTAAACAAAGCCATCAAGCATTATAAAGCAAGCGGCTTAGATTTGTCGTCCATTTTATACAAGCCTGAAAAAGCAAAAGAAGTTCCCAATCACAATACAACTACTCAAGATCATGCTTTAGAACATGTACTTGATTTTGAAATTATAAAAGCGGCTATTCCATCAATTTACAGAAAAGAAAAAACAAGAGTAACCTTCGATATCAAAAACACCGATCGTTCTGTAGGAGCAATTCTAAGTAATGAAATTTCAAAAATATATGGTGCGCAAGGTTTACCCGAAGACACTATTTTAGTTGATTTTACAGGATCTGCTGGACAAAGTTTTGGGGCTTTTGCAACAAATGGTTTATCATTTAAAATTCACGGCAACTGTAATGATTATCTTGGCAAAGGACTTTCTGGCGGAAAACTAATTATTAAAGTTCCTCCTACTGCTACCTTTAAACCCGAAGAAAACATCATTATTGGTAACGTGGCTTTGTACGGTGCTATTACTGGCGAAGCCTACATCAATGGTATGGCGGGCGAACGTTTTTGTGTGCGAAATTCTGGAGCGACAGCCGTTGTTGAAGGAATTGGAGATCATGGATGCGAGTATATGACAGGAGGAACTGTAGTAGTTTTAGGAAAAACAGGAAGGAATTTTGCAGCAGGAATGAGCGGTGGTATTGCGTATGTTTTTGATCCAAATAAAAAATTCGACGCTACCTTATGTAACATGGAAATGGTTGCTTTTGAATTATTGGAAAATAATGACTTTACTAAACTGAGACGTTTGATAAAAAATCACTCTCTCTATACGAGTAGTCCGTTGGCAAAAAGGATCCTAGAGGATTGGAAAAATCAACAGCAGCATTTTGTGAAAGTAATGCCTACAGATTACAAAAAAGCGTTACAACGCCTAGCCGAAGAAAAACAAATTAAAGAACTTATAGCATCATAGTCATGGGAAAAATAGGAGGATTTAAAGAATATTCTAGAACCGACGAAAGTAATGTTGCAGTTCCAGAAAGAGTTTCAAATTATAATGAATTTACAATTCCATTAACCAAAGATAAAATCAAAGAACAAGGTTCTAGATGTATGGATTGCGGCATTCCATTTTGCCACAGCTCTTGTCCGTTAGGAAACTTAATTCCAGATTTCAATGACATGGTACATCAGGAGGAATGGGAAAGTGCCTTGAAAATATTACAATCTACCAATAATTTTCCTGAATTTACAGGAAGACTTTGCCCAGCTCCTTGCGAAAAATCATGTGTTCTAGGAATCATTAGCGAGCCAGTTGCTATCGAAAATATTGAAAAAAATATTATAGAAAGAGGCTTTGCTGAAGGCTGGATCAAACCACAACCGCCAAAGGTTAGAACCGGAAAAACAGTCGCCGTAATTGGCTCTGGACCTGCTGGTCTGGCAGCAGCACAACAATTGAACCGCGCCGGGCACAACGTTACCGTATTTGAAAGAGACAATGCCATTGGTGGATTATTGCGTTATGGGATTCCAAATTTCAAACTTGAAAAAGGAATTATCGACAGACGTGTTAAAGTTTTAGAAGCGGAGGGAATTACTTTTAAAACCAATGTCAATGTGGGGGTTAATTTTGAAATTTCAGAACTCAATAACTTTGATTCAATCGTGTTATGTGGTGGCGCTACAGAGCGTCGCAGTTTACCAACAAAAGGAATTGAAAGCACAGGTGTGGTGCAGGCAATGGACTTTTTGACGCAACAAACCAAAGCATTATACGGTGAATCTATTCCTAATCAAATCAAAGCAACTGATAAAAATGTTATCGTAATTGGTGGTGGAGATACCGGTTCAGACTGTGTGGGAACGTCAAACCGTCATGGTGCCAAATCAGTCACTAATTTTGAAATTTTACCAAAACCTCCAGTAAGCCGAAGCGAATCCACTCCATGGCCTTTTTGGCCCTTGCAACTTAAAACATCCTCTTCCCATGAAGAAGGCTGTGAAAGAAACTGGCTCATAAACACCAAAGAATTTATAGCCAATGATGCTGGCGAATTGGTTGGCTTAAAAACCGTTGAAGTCGCTTGGAAAATGACACCTGGTCAACGACCTGAACTAATTGAAAAAGAAGGTTCCGAAAAAATCTGGCCTTGCGACTTAGCTTTGTTAGCACTCGGTTTTACAGGCCCCGAAAAAACATTAAGCGAGCAGCTCGGCATCAAAATTGACACCCGTAACAACTATCAAGCTACCAATTACCAAACCAATATTCCCCATATTTTTACCGCAGGCGATATGCGTAGAGGGCAATCCTTAATCGTTTGGGCCATTTCAGAAGGTCGCGAAGCCGCCAGAGAAGTGGACAAATACTTGATGGGTTATACCAACTTGCCTACCAAAGGAAATGGCGATTTGCCTAACCTTTAAATAGTTTTAAACAATCAAAAAATGACTGCCAATTCGTTTATGGGTAGTCATTTGATTTTTTAGGAGGTGCCACACCTCCACTATCGTTTCGGTAGTGTCGGGCTGTACGCTTCAAGTCCGCGTCGCTTTCGTAAAAACTCCAGCGCCTGTGGGCTATCCGCTGCCATCCCTCACCCAAATTGAAATTTCGCATCTAAAACACTAATTTGTTTAAAATATAACTTTTTGTTACAATTTGTTAGAATTCGTATCTTCCCTTGTAGGACTAAATAAAGAGTAATAAATTTGCTCAAAATTAATAATTATGCAATCAAAAGACTTAGTACAATTAGCAGAACAATTTGGTAGTCCATTATACGTATATGATGCCGAAAAAATACAATCTCAATACAACAGATTATCCAAAGCTTTTTCTAAGGTAAATAAATTGCGTATCAATTATGCTATGAAAGCCTTATCAAACGTCGCTATACTTCAATTGTTAAGAGAAATGGGCTCTGGTTTGGATACCGTTTCAATCCAAGAAGTACAATTAGGATTGCATGCAGGTTACGAACCTGAAAAAATATTTTATACTCCAAATGGTGTTTCTCTTGAAGAAATTGAAGAAGTCAACGCTATGGGAGTTCAAATAAACATTGATAATTTATCAATTTTGGAACAATTTGGAACAAAATATCCAAATGTACCAGTTTGCATCCGAATCAATCCTCACGTGATGGCTGGAGGAAACGCTAATATTTCTGTGGGTCATATTGATAGTAAATTTGGAATTTCAGTTCACCAATTACCACATTTGGTCAGAATTGTTGAAAATACAAAAATGAACATTGTGGGTATACACATGCACACCGGTTCAGATATTTTGGATATTGAAGTATTTTTATATGCAGCTGAAATATTATTTGATGCAGCTAGAAATTTCAAAAACTTAGAATTCCTAGATTTCGGAAGTGGATTTAAAGTACCTTATAAAAAAGATGATATTGAAACGGACATTGAAGAATTAGGTAAAAAACTATCAAAAAGATTCAATGCTTTTTGCACAGAATACGGAAAAGAATTAACATTGATATTTGAACCAGGAAAATTTCTTGTAAGTGAAGCTGGTTATTTCTTAGCAAAAGTTAATGTTGTTAAACAAACAACATCAACAGTTTTTGCTGGAATAGACAGTGGTTTCAATCACTTAATCCGTCCAATGTTTTACGGCTCACAACACCATATAGAAAACATCTCAAACCCAAAAGGGAAAGAGCGTTTTTACTCTGTAGTTGGATATATTTGCGAAACGGACACATTTGCAAACAACAGAAGAATTGCAGAAATCAAAGAAGGCGATACACTCGCTTTTAGAAATGCAGGAGCCTATTGTTTCTCTATGGCGTCAAACTATAACTCCAGATACAAACCAGCTGAAGTTTTATGGATGAACGGCGAAGGACATTTAATCAGAGCACATGAAACGTTTGAAGATTTATTGAAAAATCAAATTCCATTACCACAAGCAATCGAAACGGTTTAAAATAAAAAAATCCCATTAACACTGACAATCAGTTGTAAATGGGATTTTTTCAATTCAAAACACTATTACTTATCAAGTAAAGTTTCTAAAACTTCTGACTCAGTGCCATTCGTAAACGGAATTTTTAACATTTGCGAAAGTGTTGGTGCAATTTGAGTAATGTACTTTTTTGCATGTAACTCTCCTTTAGGCACATGCCATCCATAAAAAAGTAGAGGCACATGAGTATCATAACTATTTGGAGATCCATGTGTTGTACCTGTTGCTTGATATTCCATATAGCCGGTTTTATCTAGAATCACTAACTCACCGTTTTGTTTAGGATCATAACCTTTAGCTATAAAACTTAAAAAATAATCATCCCCTGATGAAGCTAAAATTTCTTCCTCAGTATACACTCTTTTGATGTGCTCTTGTGTCATCAAAAAAACTTTAAAGCTCTCTTTTACTTTTGTCAATTCTAAACCTTTTTGTTTAACTAAGTCCATATTGAAAAATACATTGAAATTAGAATAATCCAGAATAAGATCTACTCCAAAAGTTTCATTTGAAAATTTCTTTAAGGATTCCACAAAACCTTTCGTAGGTACATTTTTTACATTGTATTTATTATCCTTTAAATAATTTGGATTTTCCGCACCAGCATGATCAGCAGTCAAAAAAACTAAATAATTATCCTTTCCAACTGTTTTGTCTAAATAAGTTAAAAATTGATCTAAATTTTGATCAAGACGCAAATATGTATCTTGCAACTCTACAGAACGAGGTCCAAAAGTATGACCAACATAATCGGTAGAAGAAAAACTAACCGTTAAGAAATCCGTTGCATCATCTTTACCTAACTCCTCTTTTTCAATAGCTTTCATCGCTAAATCTGCTAAAATATCATTACCAAAGGGTGTAGTACGTAAAACATCAGCTCCTTTTTCTTTATAGATCTTAGCCAAATCATAAGGAAAAACGGGACCATTAGCTTTATCCAATTTCCCCTCGTACGGATTATCATCCGCTAAACTTTCATTGTAGGTAGATAGTGGCTTTAATAAGTTCCAACCTTTGTTAATATAGTTCATGTATCGTTTTTCTTGGTTGAACTCCGTTACCCAACTTGGCAAATTTGAACCATAAAAAGTACTGGAAATAAAAGAACCTGTTGAGCTGTACCAAAATGCCCAATTAGCAAAATGTCCGGCGGGTAAAATTGCACCACGGTCTTTAATACTCAATCCAATAACTTTACCTTTAAAATTGGTAGCCATACGCAACTCATCTGTAATAGTAGTACTTAAAAGATTTCTAGGAGACATTGCACCCTCTTTATCTGTACCTTCTCCTAACGTCTTAACAGATGCATCGTCCGTACAATACATATCTTTTCCTGTCGCTTTATTAAACCAATCATTTCCAACAATTCCATGCGTAGATGGCGTTGTTCCAGTATAAATACTTGCATGGCCGGGAGCTGTATAGGTTGGTACAAAATTGTAATGCATATTATGAAAAGTATATCCATCATTCATCAATCTTTTAAATCCATTAGCAGAAAAATCTGCAGAAAAACGATATAGGTATTCCATTTTCATTTGGTCTACCACTATGCCCACTACCAATTTGGGGCGTTGCTGCGCTTGTGAGTTTAAAGACATAATAACTGCCAAAAACAAAATAATTCTCTTCATATTGTATATTTATATTTTAAACAAAAATACAACATAAAGTTCAAACTCTATCTTCACAACTACTTCATGACGCATAATTAATAAATTGTTAACCCCGAAAAAAAACAATAATTAAATAGATACAATCTAAAATTAGACTATAAAATGAGAGAATAAAATTATTTAAAAGTAATAGAGAAAGTTATAAAATAGATTTTTCATATGAAGATTCAATTATATTTTTTAGAGGCTCTAAATTTAAATTTGGTACAATTTAAACACAAAAAACTCCCTAAATAATAGGGGGTTTAAAAGGTTTTAGTACTCAGAGCGGGACTTGAACCCAAACGAATATCGGTACTAACTAGATTTTAAGACTAGCGTATCTGCAAATTTCACCATCCAAGCTCTGTTGTGGTACCTTCAGGGATCGAACCAGGGACACATGGATTTTCAGTCCATTGCTCTACCATCTGAGCTCGGGTACCATATTTTAAAAAAGTAAATTATACAAAAAAGCCTATCATTTCTGATAGGCTTTTCAAAG